>JBKGYM010000112.1:0-2551 GCA_046546115.1 Candidatus Woesearchaeota archaeon | reverse complement strand
ATAATGAGAAAAATAATAAGCCACCGCCATGAGAGCAGATCATAAGATCGATCTTGTCTTTGCGATATGATTGGCAATCTCTTCGCCTTTCTTCGTCAATGAAAGAAGCTTCAATCTGCCTTGTTTCTCAAATTTCATCAGTCCTGCTTTCTCCATTTCCTGCAAGACCTTGACAACATGAGAATATGTGCAATCAATCTGTTTTGCCAGTGAGGACGCGTATATGTTCCCCTTAGAATTCTTGAGCATAACTAGCATCATCGCTGGTTTCTCCCTGAATATGATGTTGAATATCTTCTCATCGACCATGTCCTTATCACCTTTCCGTTATACACCTCTTTTTTACGGATGGTTCTCAGAAAATATGAGATTAAACATATAATTCCCCGAACTTGTTTCAGAATCGTTGTTTTATATAAAAAAGTTTCTAATACACCTTTCATAGGCTTCATTTTATTTTATCTTTCTGTGACCTTTTTGTGACGAAAATCAGAGCTTGTTAAGAAGGAGCGGAACAAGCATCTCATCCTCACTGACGCCGCTATGCATCCCGATCATTGAAGGTTTCTCCTTATCTGCCAGATTATCCACTATCGCATAATCATCTTTCGCTATGAGGACATAATCTCCAACCCTATCATAAAGTTTTGGATTTGGATCAAACGAGCCGAAGATGCCACTCTCTATCAAGTCTTCACTCTTATGGATATCACAGAACCTATCTAATCTTGTCTTTACCAGATTCTCGAATTCTTCTGCTTTTGATAATCTGACATAACAATAGGCAGCTCTCACATCTCCACATAAAGGCATAGAGAGGCAATCATAGATCTCTTTGTATTCTCTCAGATCAATCCTTGTCTCATCGCTGGTGTCAATCATTCCGTGATCAGCAGTGACGATTAGCCTTGTGCCCGTGTTCTTCAATTTTTGTGTGAGATTCCCTATCATCTCAGCGATCTCATGGAAATGTTTTTCGACATCATCGCTGGTAATCCCATGCTCATGACACAGATGATCAAATTCTGGCCAATAGCCAAAGATAAAACGTGTGTCATCCATCTTATCAGCCCTGAGAAGCTGCCGGAAAAAGCCATTCAATGTGCTATATCCGAGTTCATGATCCTCTGCGAAACTAGACGGTTTTACTCCAATAGAGCCGGGCTTTATATCGTGCTCAAATAAGAGCGTATCCAGGACAATCGATTTATCAAAGTCGTTCGATGAGAAAGAGTGACTTTTCATCGCACGAGGAGTGAATAACAATGTGGTAGATACAGCGCCCACTTCTTTGAGATTCATGAACCATCCTGTGCATGCATGCTGTTGAGGTGGAAGACCAGTATAGAAAGAAGGCATCGCTGCACCAGTGGTTGAGGGGAATACCGAAGTCATGCTGCCCTTGAGCATATTCTCGAATGAAGTTCCTTTGACCCGTTCCTTGATATAATTGTATCCCAGACCATCAATGACTAGAAGCATCACTTTCTTACTATGTGCCAATTCTTCAGAGCCCAGAGATGATAGCTCAGGGTACTTATGGTTACCGCCAAGACTTCTCTTTATTGAGCTCATCAGATTGATGATACTATTGCCTTCATAATCAGGGAACATGAAGGCGAACAGTCTATCGACAATTAAAAACCTATCGATGCACAGGACACGACAGCATTAAGTTTATAAAAACTCATCTTTCCGTCATGACGATGTATAACACAGGAGATCTCTTTCCATTCAATGATGTCAGACCGGTACAGAAAGAGATGATGGACTCTGTTCGCGAGGCGCTTCAGAAAGAATCTAATCTGATCTCCCACGCACCGACAGGCCTGGGAAAGACAGTAGCATCATTGGCACCTGCGTTAGAATATGCTCTTGATAATAACAAGGTGATATTCTTCCTCACATCCAGGCACACGCAACATAAGATTGCGATTGAGACAATGAAGGAGATCAAGAAGGCAAAGGGAATCCAGTTCAATGTTGTTGATTTTATAGGGAAGAAGTCCATGTGTATGGTGCCAGGGGTACAATCACTCAGCTCATCTGAGTTCCTTGAATATTGCCGCACAGTCAGCAGAAAAGACTACACCTGCGAATTCTATACCAACACAAGGAAACAAGGACTTCAAGCGACAATGAAGGCACAGGAGGCAGTCACAAGAGCAAAGAATATGGATCTTGATAATCTTCTCGAGTTCTGCTCAAAGGAGAGGCTGTGTCCTTATGAGATCTCAATGATGCTGGCTGAAAAAGCCAGGGTTGTCGTCTGCGATTACAATTACATCTTCAATGATAGCATACGTAATATGATACTCGGGAAGATGGACAGAGTATTGAGTGACTGCATCGTGATCATAGATGAGGGGCATAATCTCCCTTTCAGGATACGTGATCTGATGACATCCAGGATAACAAAGAATGTACTGGAAAAAGCATCTAAAGAGGCAAAGAAATTCCAGTATATGGATATTTCTGAAGAGATTGATTCAATAGCCAATTCGTTGATCACTTTGGCTGGCGGGTTGAATGAAGGTGATGAGAAGAAGGT
>JBKGYM010000111.1:0-2592 GCA_046546115.1 Candidatus Woesearchaeota archaeon | reverse complement strand
TGATAAAGAACATACAAGAAACGTAACATTAGCCTTGTTGTGAGAAATCAATACCTGCAGGAAGATCAGGCCATCTCCATAAGACTCTCTTCGCTTCTTCATCATGGAGGATCTTATCAAAGAGATATTCGAAGATCCCATCATGTATCTTCAGCCTATAATCACTGCAGAAATTCTTGATGAATGAGCCTTCCTTCTTGTATATCTCCAAAGGACATACTCCAGAGAATGCCCACCACCTATTATTATCATCTTCAGTAGATAACGCGGATACCAGATGCAAGGATTTTGTAACAGGATGGGATAGAAGGTCACCGTAAGTTGATGTGGTGACATGACCCAGCTTAAATTCAGGAGAAGTACGTGCCTCATCACAACTATAGATCGCGCCGTCATAATCGTATAAAAGCTGTGTGTTGACTGCACCACACGGAACGGCCATCTCAGAGTATCCAGCATTCACACCATGCACTATCTTCGTCAATGCGATAGACGCAAGACTCTCAGTGACCTCAGTGCCTTGCTTATTCAAATCTATGAGATAATCCATGACATTCCTCCAGGCTTCAAGAAATTCCTCTGCAGTGTAAGATAATTTCTCCCAGTTTGCGGTCGCGAGCCCAAAATTCGAGATATACTTGAACCTGACCTGCTTGAAACCCTGTGATAGGAATGTATCTACGATCTCTTTCCATCTTGGCAATGAATCTTTTACAATCACTGGAAGAGCATTTGCGCTTGTATGGCCCTTCTCTTTCAGCAATCTTATGGCTGAGATCACAGAATCATAAGTCGGAGTGTTTCCTGAAGTGAATCTTCTGTTAGAATCATGCAGTTCTTTTGGACCATCAAGAGAGAGGCATATATCAACAGCATGAAGCTTAAGATAATCAACCATATCTCCAGTAAGAAGCGTACCGTTGGTCACGACAGTGAAAAGCACCTTCTTACCATTCTCCTCAGCCAATCTTTCTGCACGCTCAATGCCTCTCTTCACAAGATCAAAGCGGAGAAGAGGCTCACCTCCTGTGAACTCCACAACAATCTCTTTCGCCGGGCTCCGGAATATGAAGTCAATGGTGCCATCCATCAGTGTGTCATCCATATCGACATCCTGCATGCTTTCCGGAGCACGCAGAGCATGACAATACTCACATGTCAGATTACACCTTTTGGTCGGCACAACGATATGAAGACTTGGGCCATTATTGAGATACCAACCATATCGTGTGATCGTCTCATTGATGGTCTTCAGGTTATTGTCGGTAAGAATCATATTATTCTTCTCAAGAAGCTCATATAGCTCCTTTTCCAGAACACCAAAGACAAATTTTTCATGCTGCTCATCTGATAGGAAAAGCCAATCACCATAATCATTGGTGAGGAGGACACCATCATCATACTTTCTTTTCCTTACCTTCATTCTTTGATAATCTTTTCCTCTGGCATAGACCATATCAATCACTCAAAATACCCTGAACCAAAAATCAACATGTATCCCCATCAGCGGCGTCCTTCACATTCACATGCTCTGAGAAGTCAGGGTTATCAAAGATCTTCTGCACAAGCATGGTACGGAACAGATACTTCCTCTCGGCATTGAACTTATAGACATTATAATTGATAAGATGGTTGAGATAATCTTTCGCCACATCATTAAGCTGCTCTGTTGTGTTATTCTCTTCATCCTGATAAGACATGTTCACGACCACACTTGAATCATCCTTTCCTTTATAGAAATAGACGTATAAATAATCACTCATCTGGAAAGCAACAGAACATATTGCTTCATAACCATAAATCTCGAGATTAAGTTCGAATCGTACAAAGCCATTGTCAATAGATATGTCGACCATGGGCGAGGAATAGATAGTGGATTTAAATAATTTTCCATGAGATTGGATGGTCATGCAGAACAAAGCTATGCGGATAGTAGCTCTATACATCTCAACAAAAACTTAATATAATCACATTGATACCATCAGATATGAAGAACAGGGCCATCATCAAGATCCATTATGCTTGTAACAACAACTGCAATTTCTGCCATTGCCATGACAAGAGAGACATGAGAAAGGGATACGGGTTTGATCAAAAATTATCAAGAGCCAAGGAATTAGGCGTAGAAGAGATCCTTCTCTCAGGCGGAGAACCCACGATAAACAAAGAACTCTTCAGGATGATATCCTCAATAAAAGCAAGAGGGATGGGTTTCGGTTTTATCTCCAACGGCAGGATGTTCTCTAATGAAAAATTCGCCAATGATGTGCTGAAGAAAAAACCAGGATATTTCTACATCTCACTGCATTCAAGCAAAGAACATATCCATGATAGGATGACCAATGTCACAGGTTCGTGGAGACAGACGCTTAAAGGTATCAAAAACATCGTG
Organism: Candidatus Woesearchaeota archaeon; assembly: GCA_046546115.1. GTDB lineage: Archaea > Nanobdellota > Nanobdellia > Woesearchaeales > CAZJJJ01 > CAZJJJ01. The sequence continues at coordinate 200 of JBKGYM010000111.1, read as the reverse complement.
GATGGTGGCAATCCATGTGATATGATAGTGAATTCAGTGGTCACTAAAGACAACATGTATGATTTGGATGAGCAGGCCAGGTTACTATCAAAGATGGGTGTGCAGAACATCAAATTCTCATTTCCAGAACTGAAAGGCAAGATGATTGAGAACAAGGGTCTTTACCCGAATCCTGATGCCGCATCTGAGAAGATTTCAGC
>JBKGYM010000110.1:0-2685 GCA_046546115.1 Candidatus Woesearchaeota archaeon | reverse complement strand
AATGAAGAATTCAGTAATATCGTAGAGCATCATGCAGGTGATGTCAAACGTTTCATCGAAGACCTGGAGGATGCTTCAGATAGTATCCGAGAGGAACAGAAACAGTCTTTTGTTGGCTCATTTGGCATGTTCTTGAAAGAATGGACCCGTGAGGAGGATGGTTTTGCCAGGATCCTCACTAAGCGTGATGGCTATAATGAGCCAAACATCATCCTTTCATACAGATGTCTTGATCCTGCTGTGGTCTCTCGGGATATAGTGAACAGCACGCATTCCAGTATCTTGATGTCGGGCACACTGATACCTGTAGAGATGTATCGTGATCTCCTTGAAGTGCATGATCCTATTGTCAAGGTATTTCCAAGTCCTTTCCCAGAGAAGAATCGGCTCAACATGCTCATACCTGATGTGACCACCAAATTCACCCATAGGAATGAGCGTCAGTTTCAGAAGATAGCAAGAATCTGTGCGTCTATCACAAACAATGTTCCAGGCAATTCTGCGATTTTCTTCCCTAGCTATTCCCTGAGAGATAAGGTCAACTATTACCTGAGGATAGAATCAAACAAGTCACAGTTGGTTGAAGAAAGCGGTATGAGCCAGGAAGAGAAGAATGAGATCGTGGAAAAGCTAGAAGGCTATAAGGATACGGGGATAATCCTGTTAGGCGCCTCTTCCGGAAGCTTTGGTGAGGGTGTGGATTTCCCAGGAGATCTACTGAAATGTGTCATAATCGTAGGGCTCCCTCTACGCACTCCCGATCTTGAGACAAAAGAGACAATAGAATATTTTGACAGGAAGTTCGGAAAGGGATGGAATTACGGTTACATCTTTCCGGCATTCAATCTCACACTGCAGAATGCTGGAAGATGCATAAGGTCTGAGACTGACAAGGGTATTGTCGTATTCCTTGATGAGCGCTATTCCTGGGGACAGTATTCAAGATGTTTCCCTGATGATGTGAAGCCAAAAGTTCCAGAAGATTTTGAGAAGGAAGTCATGTCATTCTTCAATGGCGGTCTGCAGCAGACACTTATTGAAGAGGATGTAGACATGGATGATCTTGATGATTTTTGATCTATGTGGCAGAATATAGATGCTCAGAGCCTTTTGGAATAACTCCCATCCTGATTTGTCTTGTAACCCAGGTCTTGTAGTGATCTCATCTTGAATCTGTGCTCATCCTGGATCGGCTCAGTTGTTATACCTCTGGCACCGGCATTTTTGCCTATGCTTTCTATGATCTCATAGAGCCTGTCAGCAGAATATAAGACTCTGTTCTCATCATTATGCTCAAGCAGGGCACCATTCAATTCTTCCCCTGGAATGTATATATCTGCATTTACGATATACCATGAACTCCTGCTGTTGTTGGGAGCTATGACACCTGAAGCGTAGGGCAAATTCGAATTGACATCTTCCTTGTCTTGAGCAAAATCAGTGTTGACAAAGACCATGTTGACCGGAACTTCAAACCAATATCCTCTTGTGAGCTTCTCAATCCTTGCCTTTTTGTCAGATGCCGGCCGGATCATCGAACCTGATCTGCTCCCTGTTCTCATGTTCTCTATGATATTCTCCAGTTTAGGCTTATTCACTGCCCATCTACGTGCCTTATCTTCATCCATGGTCAGGCGTGTTAAGGAATGTTTTTTAAATATTTCTCTTATGATAATATCATGGCGGACATTATCTTGAAGAAAAAGCTTATCGAGGATATCCTGGAATTCTCTGAAGCAAATGCCTCAGAAGGTTTCATTGCGCAGATTGGTGGTTATCTTGATCGGAACTCAGGGAAAATAATAGCTGAGAATCTCCTTTATCAGGGATTCATGGAGAACAATAGTTCGGCCTCGATAATAACTGGCCAGATGCCGGTCGTGGATGATGTGATCGGGACAGTGCATAACCATACGGCAAGATCGCACGAACTTGATGAGAGGGATAAGGAGATCATTGACGGTGGTTATGGGAGCATACATATCGTGGTATTCTTTCCATACAAGAAAGAAGATGTCAAACTCTATAATTCACAGGGCAAAGAGCTTGACTGGGTTACAGGTGATTAGATGGGCATTATCTCTATGATGGCCAATCAGATTTTGCCGGCACAAAATAGATTGAAAAGGAGTGATTTGGTACATCTCATCATTTCCGGGATTGCTTGTTCTGTAACAGCATACTTGTTACTTACACTCACATCCATCACGGTGACTTATGCCTATGGTGAAATGGTGGCCTTACCCATCATGATCCTCGAGTTCACAAACGCAATCTTCTATGGTGGGGCTTTCATAGCATGCCTATCATGGCAATCTGTGCGAATCCGTAACAGAATACTCTTACAGCACACACTTACATTAGACATATGGTTGACTATGTTTATCATGGATAGTATAGTTCTTTCTATATTGGAACAAAAACCTATATTTGCACATCTTTTCCTGTTGCCTTTTTTCCTGGCACTGATCATTCCTGGATTCTCACGAATGTTCTCTGGGAGAAAAGATGGTAGAAATATCATATCATCCAGACACAGAAGAAAATCAAGATTTTGAGTATTCGCAAAAATTGGATGGGCATTTCAGAGCCCAATAATCATCTCTGAGTTCTTCTGCAAGCTCCTGCTTAGAATGTCTCTTTAGATACGAAGCGACATGTATGGGCTTGCCGACAGATATCTCC
>JBKGYM010000109.1:0-2808 GCA_046546115.1 Candidatus Woesearchaeota archaeon | reverse complement strand
GAGGCCAAGGAAGGAGAAGATTGTAGGCTACAGGCCGGATGTAACATATTTCAAGCCAAAAGGCGTACCACTGAATCAACTCATTGAAGTTGATATCACTCTTGATGAGTTGGAGGCATTGAGACTCTCTGATAAAGAAGGCTTTAGTCAAACTGAAGCTGCTGCAAGGATGGATGTCCACCAGTCAACTTTCCAGAGAACCCTGACAAGGGCACGGGGAAAGATAGCAGATGCACTCTTGTCCGGAAAGGCGATAAAGATCCATGGCGGGGCATACAGGATGCAGGGACAAGATACTCACCCTGGAAAGCGCCGAGGCCCAGGTGAAATGTGCATCTGTCCGAATTGTGGTCATGAAGGGCCACACAAAAGAGGAAACCCATGCAACCAACAGATATGCCCTCATTGCGGGCATAAGATGATCAAATATCACGATTAAATATCATGGAGGTGGTAGATATGTCAAGAGGAGACGGAACAGGACCTTCAGGAGAAGGCCCTAGAACAGGAAGAGGATTAGGCTTCTGCAACGGTTATGAGAGGCCTGGCTTTGCGTCAGATATCCCTTCCGAGACCCAAGGCTTTCCACGAGGTATGCGTAGAGGATTCAGACACAGGTCTCCCATCAAGGAGACAGAGCCCTCTGCTAGAGAAAACCGTGCGCTGAAACAGGAGATAGACAGATTGAAAGATCACGTCGAAGACCTGGAAAGAAGGTTGGGAGAGATAGATGAAAGATGAATGACGTACAGGAATCAGTCACGAGGGCTGCGAAAGGACTTGCAAGCTCATTCCCCATACTTATTGGGGTCATGCTTCTGGTCAGCCTTATGGATGTGCTGATTCCTCTTTCTTTCTATGAGAGAGCATTCACTGGAAACATATTTAGTGACTCCTTCATAGGGAGCTTGATCGGGAGCGTTCTTGCAGGAAATCCGATGACAAGCTATGTCATGGGCGGTGAGTTCCTGTCTCAGGGTGTAAGCATGGTGGCAGTCGCTGCTTTCTTGGTCGCCTGGGTGACTGTAGGCGTTATCAATATCCCCGCAGAATCTATGATGTTAGGCAGAAGATTCACCATTGTCAGGAACATCAATGCTTTCATTCTTTCAATAGTCATTGCTATACTCACTGTGCTGGTGGTAGGTCTTTTATGAGATCCAGTAAATTTTTTCAGAGAAGGATGCGAAAGTGGAATTTTCTCATGCTCGTCCTCACCACATATCTCTTGATATTCCTTGCAGCAGAGGACAAGGCATCCATGGCAGTAGAATCTTTCATTAGCATCATAACGAAAGTTTTGCCAATACTGGTGCTTGTCTTCGTGATCATGGCACTCACCAATATATTCATCAGCCCGACTGCCACAAAAAAGCACCTGGGCGAAAGTTCTGGGACGAAAGGCATCCTCATCGCGATCGTCTCAGGCATCATCTCGAGCGGTCCTATCTATATGTGGTATCCTTTGCTGAAAGAACTCAGACAGAAGGGAATGAGAATGAGCCTGATGGCAACATTTTTCTATGCACGCTCAATCAAGATTCCACTTATACCGATACTCATTGCTTATTTTGGGATTGACTTCACAGTCATACTGGTCTCGCTTACAATCGTCTTCTCGGTGATTAATGGAATGATGACAGAGAAGATTGTCTACGCCCTAGAGAAATCGGCAAGAAGAAAAAAGAAGTGAAAGGCTGACAGATCAAGGAGGGTCACACAATGGATAAGAACGATATCAAAAATGAAAAAAAAGGCAAGAATGAGAAGATATTCTTCCCATTACTGGATGATAGAGGGCTTGAATCAAGGATAAGCCAGCACTTTGGCCATGCACCATACTTTGGCCTCTATGATATGGACAAGAAGGACTTTAAGATAATATCGAATGATCTTGACCATCATGACAAGGATAAGACGCCTATTAATCAGATAGTTGAAGCTGTCAATCCGACCACAATCTTCGCAAAGAGCGTAGGACAACGAGCTATCACGCTCATCAGGGGTAAAGGATTAGGTTTAAAAACTGGGGAGTTCTCAACTGTCAGAGAAGTTCTCGAGAACTTCGAAGATCTGCATGATCAGATAGAGAGTTGCGGGCATTGAGCGTGATCACGATGGAAAATAAGGACCAGTTCAGCGATTTCTTCAGGAAGGATAACCTTTTTGCTGTTGTCGGCGTGTCACAAGATACCAGCAAGTATGGCAGGATCGTATATGATGATCTGAAGAAGAATGGTTATAAGGTCACCGGAGTCAATCCAAATGTTGATACGATTGAGGACGAGAAGATCCACAACAGCCTGGAAGAGATGACAGATAAAGAACCAGATGTTGTTGTCTTTGTTGTCCCGCCTAAAGTCGTTGAAAGCTATCTTGAGACATGTAAGGGAATGGGGATAGATAAGATATGGCTCCAACCAGGCTCCGAATCGCAGAAAACTATAGATTTCTGTGAAAACAATGATATCAGATGCCTGCATGACAGATGCATCATGCTCAATCTTTAATGGATACCACTTTTAAGTAGTGTCAAAAACAAAAGTTTTAAATAGCTATAGTTCAATTATATATCTATGACAAGATTACTGTTCTTTTCGGACCTGCATCTGGAAGGCGATGGCACTAAGGAGAAAGGCTTAGAGGAGATTGTGTCCGGTGCCAAGGACAAGGATGTTGATAAGATCGCTTTCGGCGGTGATGCAGTTGGCAGTTCCCCAATAATGGTCGCCAATGCCTTTGAACAGAGCCATGGCATTGATTCTGCTGGCGTGTATAAAAACCTTTCAAGAGGACATTACAAGACAA
>JBKGYM010000108.1:0-2840 GCA_046546115.1 Candidatus Woesearchaeota archaeon | reverse complement strand
TGACACATGCAGTCCTTTTCTTCCTTCTTATCGCATCGGGAGCAGAAGTGGATTTCTTCTCAGTATTCCTTGTGAACTCGATAACCACCATAATATCCCTTTTGCCCATCACACCAGGTAGCATCGGTGTCAAGGAAGCCTCAGGGTCATTCCTGTTGAGCCATTTCCTTGGAGTGCCACTCATAATTGCTGTCAATTCCATGGTGGTTCTGAGGCTTTTAGAGATAATCACCGCACTGTTGTACTATGCTTCAACACACCATATGCTGGAAGAGAAATACAGATGGCTGATAAGACGGAAGAAGCAGGGGTGATCATTCATGCACAACATCATAGACTAGTATATTACACTCTCGCTGATCAACAACTGATACAAATTTTGACAGATTCTCTTTCATCTTGTCGATGGATACATTAGCATCGTATTTCCCTGACGCTGTGATGTCCATGAATTCTATCTTGGCGTGCGAGGCATAATTGCTGAGATGTGAGAGCACATATCTTGAGGAGATGCTGAACTCTTCGTTCTTATAATGCAGATATCCTTTTTCCACAAGTGAATAGAGAAAGTCAGCGACCTTCATGTTGCCGGTCTTGGACACTGCATCATTCTTGCTGAATCTCTTCAGCTTGAAAGCCATCTCAAGTGTCTGAAGCTCTTGCTGTGAGAGCTTATCCAGTTCAGGCAGATATGATATGGAGAACTCATCAATATTGGTCACGATACCTCCATCATACAGAGAGACAAGAAGATTGAATTTTCTCTTTCCCGAATCACACATGAACATAGCGCCAGGCATAAGGATATTCTTGATTGTCTTGACCTTCTTGTCTGACATCAATTCTATATCTTTATGCGATCTGTTTGGCTTAACTATAGGTATCATCGGATGCTCCTCGTGCTCTTCCAGATCCTTGAAGAACTTATCATCATCTTCAACACTCTCAAGAATATTGACAGCAGTCCCCCCATGCTTGGTCTTTCTAGGCCTTATATTGACAAAGAGAGGCATATCAACAAGACCAGTCACAAGCGAGGTCCCGATAGGGAGATTCTGGATCTCTGATTCAGACTCCGCGTTTATGCCTTCTACAGAGCTTATTATTGCCTTGAGATCGTTAGGGTTTGTGACCTTGAGTATCATCTGGGTGGTGCACTGGCTCAGTACAGACTTGTCAAGCCGTGCAGGCCTCTGTGTGATGACAGCAAGCCCCATCCCGAATTTTCTCCCTTCTGAAGCGACAGTCCTAAGGATCTTTGAAGATTTGGCTTCGCCAAACCCTCGTTCAGGACAGAAATTATGAGCTTCTTCAATCACGCAAAAGAACGGCGGTATCTTGTTCAATTTTCGCTGCTCGAACAGGTCCTTGAGAAGCTTATATACCAGGATCTCCTGTCCTTCCGGCGCAAGACCTTTCAGGTTTATTATAGAAGCTCTGCCTGGTTGAACCAGCTCATTGTATGGAGTGTAATTGACAGAGAAGAGATCCATATTCTTGACATGATTTATCACACTAATTATATTATATTTTGATGGGCTCTCATCATATTCCAGTTCAAGGATAAGATTGGAAAGGTCAAGCTTTGGCATGTTCTTTATGGCGTTATAGAGCAGCGCGGTCTGGCTGGAGCTGAGTTTTGTGGGCAACATGTGCATCAGTTCATCAGATTTCAGGTCGTCATTCAGCTTGATGGGATTGAGGTCATCAATGAACCCATATTCTTTGATATTCTTCGTGAATCGCTTCGGCTTTATACCGAAATTTGCCATCTTCTTGATATCTTCTTTATCATCGTTGGCAGATTTCATCTGGGAATACTCGCCGTGCGGGTCGATTATCACGAGCGGAACATTCTTCTCCATGATCTCTTCCAGTAGAACACCAGCAGAATATGATTTTCCAGCACCGGATTTAGCGAGAATGGCTATGTGCTTTGTCAGCAGATTCTTGAGGTTGAGCCTTATCGGGATGTTCTTACCTTCTATCTTGCCAATGTATGCCCCATCCTTTGTGTTTATCTCTATGATGTTCTTTATGAAACTGTCCTGGGCCAGGAGAACCTCTGATTTCGGTGCAAAAGGGATCCTGATCTGTTTGAATATCCCGTCCTTATCCTTGTATCCGATGATACGGCACTTGGCGACTGTCTTATCCTCATACATCTCAAGCTCTATGACCTGCCCTAGGACATAATCATATCTCTCATGATATACTTGCACGAAATCAAGCTTTTTTGTCTCTTTTTCGACAAGAAAAGTGAAGCTTGTCGTGGTTGTCTTCCCATAGATGTGACCAAGAATCATGAGCTCTGAGGAAGGCATGGTATTTATATATGTTTCTGTGCCATCATCAGCGATGACCACAATAGATTGTTGATGCGTAAGACATAAAAAGCACATAATGACACTGGCAGTATGGGACAGATATTGGTCACAGGTGCTGCAGGCTTCATAGGCAGTCATGTCTGTGATGCTCTCTTAGAAAAAGGATATACGGTCATCGGTGTTGATATCTTCGATGACACATATTATTCTGGGGCCACAAAGAGAAAAAATATCTCCCATCTTCTCGGACATGATAGATTCACATTCTATGAAGAAGATATAACAAATACAGAATCTATCAACAGGATAGTCTCTGAAGAGGATCCAGACACAGTGATCCATCTTGCAGCAAGAGCAGGTGTCAGACCATCCATAGAGAATCCTTCAGGACACATAAAGGCCAATGTTGATGGTACGGGTGTCATGTTGGAAGAATGCGCAAGACACGAGATAAGACGTTTTATCTTTGCTTCATCTTCCAGTGTATATGGGAACACAAAGGAGATACCATTC
>JBKGYM010000107.1:0-3047 GCA_046546115.1 Candidatus Woesearchaeota archaeon | reverse complement strand
ATGATGTTTTAGCATCGCAAGAATTTCATAGGATGACAGCCCGCCCAGATCAAGAAGAGTTCAGGATGCATGCTACAGAAGTGCCATCAGATGCGAATCTTAGACTTTATCTTGAAGGAAGTGTTGAAGATCACCAGGAGGGCCCTGGGGGAAATCCATTACATGTCTTCCATAATGGTGTAAGGATAGAGAATCTTGTTTTCAACATAATAAAAGGAGGATATACGCTAGACCTCAATGATTTGATTGACGACGATGTCTGCGAAGGTAGCTCAGACCTGCGTGATGAAGAGGTTGATTGTGAAGAGGAACCAGAGAAATGTGAGCACGAAGAACCAGAGATACCTTTCTGTGAGATTGGTGAAGAGATAGCATGTGAAGTAGATGATAATTATGTGTGCGGAAGCGGCTACAAAAAATGTGAAGAAGATCCAGCTACCGGCGAGAGATACTGGAGTGAATGCAATATAGTAGAGGAATGTGAGATTGAGCATGATAAACCAATTATCCCCCATCTCGAGTGTGTAGAGTCCAAAGCAGACGATACGATGACTGCTCATTTTGGCTACGAGAACCAGAACAATGAGCCTGTGGAGATTCCAGTCGGGGAAGATAATCGTTTCACGGGCGATGCTGAAGACAGAGGACAGACCACGGCATTCCACTCAGGCAGGACAGATTCTTATCCTAATGCGGAATTCAGGGTGAATTTTGCTGAAGATAATATTACGTGGGCCTTGCGTGACCCTTATGGGACTCTGAGGTCTGTGACTGCCGACAAGGATTCTGAAAGGTGTGAACCTGACAAGCAAGAGCCAGTAAAACCCGTTCTTGAGTGTGTGGAACATAATGATGATGGAACATACACAGCCCATTTCGGTTATGATAATAAGAATAACGAATCTGTTGAGATTCAGGTAGGTGATGAAAATCATTTCTCTCCAGGAGATGATGCTGGTCAAGTGGAGCATTTTGATGCGGGGAGGAGCGACTATTACCCAGAATCCGCTTTCACTGTGGATTTTGATGGAGATGATATTGTGTGGAGGCTCTCATATGCTGATTCCACGCGTACAGCAACAGCTTCTGATGCTCCTGAGCAGAGGTGTGATGAAGAAGCTGCACCAAGTGCTGAAGACCCTGATCAGATTATTCCAAGAGTCGAGTGTATAGAGAAAGACGGCGCTGGAAATCACGTTGTGCATTGGGGTTACAATAATCCTAATGATGAGAATATAACTATTGAGTCAGGTGAAGATAATGTTATTGAGTCCACTGGATCCTCCAAGAGACATATTGAAAGATTCTTACCTGGCACAAGTCCAAGTTTTCCAAACACAACATTCACCACATCCTTTACTGAAGAAGCAGAGTGGGCACTCAGAACACCTGGTAATGATGATACAATCAGTGCTATGGCAACTCCTGATTCTCCTTCGTGCACGGATCCTGATATGATAAAGCACAAACCTATCAAGATCGTCGGTGAATGTGCTGAGCAGAGGGATGATGGTAGTTATATTGCTCACTTCGGTTATAATAACCAGAACAATGAATCATTCACAATAACTCGCGATACAGGGAACGAGCTCAAAGGTGATGTCGTCGAAGGCTCAACTGTCACGGAATTCAAACCAGGAAGGACAGGTTATGGACAGAATGAGTCTGCTTTCTCTGTTGTGTTTGAAGGAGATGAGATCACATGGAGCCTTACAGGACCAGATGATGTTACCAGAGAGGCTACAGTCAGGGCGGAGGAATCGTCATGTGAACGAGATTTGCCTGAATCTGATATAAGCTGTGATGCCCTTGATGAGACCGATCAGGACATCATCCGTGAGCCTGCGCAGGTCGAAGATAAAGCGTCTGTATTCATTCCGTTGTTAACACCCGGTCAATCAGGAAGTGTAAGGCTTGAGCAACCAATGTCGGCAGATGTATCACAGTTGACGAGCTCAGGTGTTGTGTTGATGTTCGATATCCATAAGTTTGAGAAAGATCCTGATGTGAACCTATTGAAACCTGAAGTTGAAGGATGCGCAATAAATGGTGATAAAGAAACATTCAATGAGATCTTCAAGGATGTTGAACTTACCATGAACTGTGATGATCTCTCTAATCTAAGTTCCTGTTTTGATGAAAGGGGATATATGAAGGATAATATGCTGGAACTCATACCGTTCAGCGCCTCGGGATATCGTGAGGCCGCAGAGGATATTTTCTCTGAAACAGGAAAGTTCAATCTCTCCTGTAGCATGAATATTGCTACTATCATTGATGATGGTGAGAATCTCGAGCAGTGTGGTGAAGCTACTCAGGAGATCTCTTTCGCTCTGGGTGCCGGGGAAGAGAAGTGTGACGAGCGCCTCTGTCTGATCAAGGACGAGATGAATGACGAATTCTGGATGTCAGATTCATATGAAGTTGTTGAGAAACTTGGCAGGACATTTGATGTAGCAAGCAATATCTGTAGTCTTGTGCCTACTATCTCTAATCTGATGAAGCAGGTAGGAACTACATTATCAACCATCAGCGCGACAGTCGGCGCGTTAGTAAACACAGTAGTCCCTGCTCCTCCCACATGGACATGCCCCCTCTATAATCTTGGGCAAAGCTTCTATGGCGCAGGAGAATGGACTTATGAAGTAATCTATAGAGGTAACCCTTTATCCATGTCATTTGTTCCTGATGCCATAGGGGAAGGTTTTCTGGGACAAAGCCCATTCAGTCTTGGTTTCATCTGTGATCTTGTTCAGTGTAATGCAGATTTCAATGATAATATTGCTTCAAATTTTCTGCGCGACGGATTCTTTACTGGCGATGCTGTTGATCTCCTTAATGAGAAATCTGCTACTCTGCAATCCGGGGCGAAAGAATCTGCGACATCAATCTTTTATGGTTCGTGCGCAGAAGATGAGGATTGTCGGGCCAACAGGGAAGAATGTGTTGATGGTCAATGCAAGCTATTGGATGATGATAGGGATCATGCCCCTGAGAGGTCACCTTTCTCAGCATCCATCAGCAGCGACAATATCATATATAATGCA
>JBKGYM010000106.1:0-3115 GCA_046546115.1 Candidatus Woesearchaeota archaeon | reverse complement strand
CAGGACACATCTTCCTGATCTCTTTGAGTTTTCCGAGGAATCTTTCAAGATAAGCATTAGGAACATCAAGAGTGATGAACCTGAATCTATCAACCAACCCTTTTTTTACAATCTCTTTGAACTTGATGAAATCATCGTCACGGATCCCCATGGAATATCCCAGGTAGTCCGGTGGTATAGATTCACGGAAAAACTCGCCAAGTTCTTCAACACTATAGAATTTATGCAGTATTGTGATGACTTTATGTCTTGAGAGAGCTCTTGCCATGGAGAATGTGCCCGTCGTATCCATATTGGATGTCATGATGGGGATTCCAGTCCATGATCGTCCGGAATGCAGGAAACGATAGGTCCGTTCCAATGATACTTCTTTGCGTGAGCTTAATGTACTGCGTTTTGGCCGGATCAACACATCTGAAAAATCAAGTTTAATCTCATTGTCTATACGCATCAGAACACCAAAGACTGATATTATGATTTATTTAATATACTTTTTGATAAGGATGGATATATTTTTATAAGCGTGATGTCTCTTATTGGACAGATGAGGACTATTATCTTCTCAGATACACATCTGACCAACAGATTTGATAAGCACAGGTCTGATTTCATGAGGAGGATCATCAACAGGACAGACAGAGTGATCATCAACGGAGATTTCTGGGATGACAGTGTCAAAAATCATAGATTCATGGTCTCACAATGGAAACAACTATTTCCAATGCTGAAAAAGAAGAAGACAATATACGTTTATGGAAACCATGATAAAAAAGAAAAATGGTCGGAGGATGTGCATCAATTCTGTGTCAGAGGATGCTCTGAATACCGCTTCAGGTCAGGCAAAAGAGAATTCATTGTGAAGCATGGTGACTCTTTGGTGCCTGCGGCTAGCTACAGGCACCTTCAGGATAAGCACAAGAACCCTGTAGCAAGATTGTTCTGGTGGTCTGCGTTGATCATACCACATCGGATGCATGGATTGATGATCGCATTGAGGCTTGAGCGTCTACCCATTTTTTTCACAGAAGGAAGATTCTATGAGAACTTCAAGTATCTGAATGAACATATGAAAGAACATACAAGACAGTTAGGAAAGGATCAATTTCTCATCTGCGGCCATAGCCATTCACAAGAGATTGATATGGAAAAAAACTACATCAATACCGGTTTCATAAATCACGGGATAGGCCAGTATGCTGTGATAGAGGATGGAAAAATATCTATGGTCGATGATCGATACTGACAATTGAGTATATATTGATGTTTTTAAAGAAAGATATAGCATGACGCAAAACTTATTACTCTCTACACCATAAGCTATGTGATGAGACTTGAAAGTAACTCCATCAGCAATGGTGCTACTTTACCACCAGAGAATACAGCGAAAGGAGGAAATGAGAAACCTAGATTAAGGATAGAAGATGTACCTCCTTCAGCTAAGAGCCTCGCCCTGATTTTTTATGATATTGACAAAGGGGATGTAGGAGTACATTGGATGGTGTGGAACATACCGCCTGATTCAAGAGAGGTCAGAGGAACAGAAGGCACAACCAGTTCTGGAGAACATGGGTATTATGGACCAGACCTTTCCGTGAATGCAGGAGTCCACAGGTTAGTATTCCATCTCTTCGCGTTGAGTGTGGAAGACCTCAAACTACAGCCCAATGTTGACAAGAGCCAGTTCATGAGTGCAATCTCAGGAAGGGTGGTGGAAGAGTACAAGCTGATGGTAAGGTTCGGCAGACCCAAGCCACCAGTACAGAAGGAAAAGAAAGCTAACACCAATTGGTTCTGATCAATGATGGTTGTTCTTTTTCTTTCTCGCTCTCAGGTATTTCAAGTGCTGTCTTCTTATCTTCTTGAAATCACCTTTTGTGCCAGAGATGTCCTTGATTAACATGGATGCATGTTTTGCTCCAAGAAAATGAGGTATTATGACATACGCTGCACCGGCATCGTACATCTCTAATGCATCATCAAGCCTGGTGGATGTAGCAATGAAGATCATCTTAGGATTGGCGGATTTTACAATATCGAGAAGCATGTTGTTTATCTCGACATCATTCACAGTAGATATCACCATGTTTGTCTTAGTGAATTCAAGCTCATTCAGGAGCTCTACATCCCCTACATCACCATATCTCACGTGGTATCCCTGGGATGCCAGGTCATTTACCACATCGGGATTGTAATCGACAATGAGGAGCTTACGCTTCTTTGACGTGAAAGACTCGAGTAGTGTCCTCCCTATCCTCTCACAACCGAAAAGCACGGTATCATAGCCCTTGTCTTCATGATATTTCTGTTCATCTACTTTTCTTCCGCTCCTTTCGAAGATTGAAAGCAGAGCAGATATCTTAGGATATATCCTATTAGCATAAATGATCATATATGAAGAACCGCTTATTGTGATGAGTCCTACAACAGTCACTATAGAGAGGATCTCATTATCAAGATGGCCGACAGTGACGCCAAGGGATACGAGGATCAGAGAGAATTCAGAAATCTGAGCGACAGTGAGTCCTGCAAGGAAACCTGTACGTTTCCTGAATCGCATGACTCCCATAAGACTGAGGACTATGATCGGATTTCCTATGAGTATGAATAATGAGAGGATTATGATTGTGGTGGTGTTCTGTAAGATGTTTGAGAAGACAATCTCTGATCCCAATGAGATGAAGAAGATCACAAGGAAAAAGTCACGCAATGGTTTCATCTTTGAGCTGATCTCATATCTGAAAGGTGACATGGCTAATGTGACGCCCGCTATCAACGCTCCCATCTCCATAGAGAAATTGAAGATATGGAAAAGTGACGCGAGAGAGAAACACCATGCAAGCGAGAAAAGGAGAAGAAGCTCTTGTGATCTGGCGATCATCCTGATGAATCGGGGAAGCAGATAATAGCTGAATGAGAAGACCACGATAAGAAGTATAGCAATGGCACCTACGGTCTGCACAAGGAATGGGACAAGTTCTACATCCTTTGTCAATGAGGATATGAAAAGTAAGACAAAGACAACAACAATGTCCTGGACAATCAGGAAACCGACTGATATCTTTCCATAGAGTGTCTCAAGGTCACCCTTATCAGAAAGAAGCTTCATGATTATGAT
>JBKGYM010000105.1:0-3208 GCA_046546115.1 Candidatus Woesearchaeota archaeon | reverse complement strand
GATAACTGCAAGCGATTCATGCGTAAAGAACTAAGCAAAGGGGATGCTAGTGGAAAAAGAGAAGACAAAGAAGAATAGATGGATCCCTGAGCTCGACCCTTATGCATATCCGAAAACCTCAGCATTCATACTAACAAACATTGGCTACTGGATGAGTGGGGACAACTTAAAAGCTGCTATAGAGAACCCTTCATCAATCCTTGATAATCCACTTTTCGCTGTTACTTATCCTGCAAGCTTATTTTTTGCTTACACAGTATTCAGGACACTGAACAAATTCTCAGGACCCAATCGACTCCGTTCATTCATCAGATTCACAAGGCTTAGTGGCCAGCTTGATAGCAATAAAGATGACACAACAGGCGATGAAGAGACTCTGGAGAAGATTTGTGATTGCCTCCAGCCATCAACCTATTACCATAATCATATAAGGGCCATGTACCATTTCAACAGAAAACAGAAGATTGAGGGGATAGATGAATTATTACGTTATGCCCGGCATTCTGGAAGAGCTGAAGCCGCACTATCCACAAATCCTGTGACTGCCCTATCCGCTGGAGTAGCTTATGGGATTGCTTTTCTCCAGGACAAGATCAAAGGCAACTTAAAGACTCCTGAAAGTCGTATGAATGCTCGTTACAACCACATCCTTCACCTCTTCAACGGAGGGAAGATCACTCCTTTAGTCTCTAGAGCGATAGATAAGCTTCTCCAAGATGCGGAAGGGATAGAAGATAAGATCGCCTATGGTGCGCTCAAAGATTATACACGCGGTCCAGACGACAGGAACTGGAAACCATTCCTCCAAAATCTAGAAGAGAATGCAACAGGAAGTTCTATAGAGAATCACCTTGATGATGTCACTGAAGGCAGGAACCCAGTATACAGATATCCTGGCATATTCCTGAAAAAATTCACATCAAAGGAAGCATTGGACACTGAGATGTACAATATAAAAGAGGTCTTCAAGGATGTCAAACATGTCCTTAATCATGGTGTTGCTGCTGATATTGCCGGAGAGCATTACTTCATTGCGCCTGAATCGGGCATCACTCTCTATGATGCCCTGGAGAAGATGGACATACATGAAAAGGAGCTCATGACAGAACAAGCACTAAGAAACCTTGCAGACATCCAGATTGTCGCTGAAAAGAGAGAAGTCTACCAAAAGGTCGCAGCAGACCATCACACAGAAAGGATAAGGGGATTAGCTTCTTTCATCGATATCGATGATGCTCTCCTTGATAGTTGGCATGAGTTGATCTCTCTACCTCTTTGCACTGTTGATGCACTTTACTACAAGGATAGTAATCCAAAGAATTATCTGAAAGAGGACGATCTCCTCTTTGAGATAGATTTTGAGGCTTCGGTGAAAAAGCCATTCGGACTGGACTTAGTAAACATATTAGAATTTGAGAGGATGGAGATGAACGAGTATTCAGATGAATTGATAGGATACCACATTGATATATTGAAGAGGAGTGGCATTGAAACATCTTTAGGCCCTCAAGAGTATGCGCTCTGCAAAGCTCAAAGACACCTTGAACTCTTTGGATACAGGCAAAGGGATTTCAGGAGAGGGATGGGCCCTGAACAGTTGTCATATGCCGAATATCACGCTGAGAACACCATCAATGCATTATCTGAGCTCTCGGAGAATCCCTATACGAATGGAAGAGGATATTCTGATCTGGCATCACGGGTGGAATCAGCCATCAAAGAATCCTTATAGGTCCTTATCTCATCAGCCAGAGCACTCTGATCATCACCAAGAAGAAGGTCAGCATATTCGCATCTGCTATGTGAACTGTTACCTATCGCGATACCAACATAATCATCTATTGCACCTTTTGCTTTATAGAATTCAGCTATGTCTAGAACCTCATCATCAGAAGAAGAGTCACCACGTATCACATACATTCTTCTATCAGGATTAGAGATGATAAGATTCTCCAGAAGAGCACCTTTCTTCTCACCAGTTCTTATATTCTCCTCCGGAACTCCTGTCAATGATGCATACAGTCCGATGATATGGCTGAAATTCCGGGAGATGTAGAACTTCTCAGCATCGGGCAATGACGCATAAATCTCTCTCACTCCAGGCAGGATGGATTTTTCAAGGACTTCTTCTGACTTGCTGCATCTGTCCTCATAGAGCTTTTCTATCATGTCTATTGTGTCCTCCTTCAGGATTCCAGAAAGCTCTTCCCATAGCACAGAGTCAGCATCTTTGCCATCTGCGGCTTTTTTTAATATCGCCCTGATGCCCCATCCGATAAGTCCGGGCCTTTTCATCAAGGTCCTGGGAGACGAGAGATAGCTGATCGCTGCTCTTTTCAACGGTGTCTTCACATCCGTTCCATCGAAGTCTGACACAATAGTGTCTGCCCGGACTATCCTCTCGAGAATTTCCTCACGGTCTCCTTTGTACTCTATATCGGCCATATGTATATATAGTATCCTTACTTTATAAATGTTTTGTTTTTTACTACTTGCAAGTGGTTTAATCCGTTCCGAAATATATATCCTCGACAACGTCATGCAAGAAATCATCAAGCTTGGAGTCTTCAATCTCTATACCCGAATCCTCAAGCTTCAGTTTTAGCTCCAGACGAGAGTCATACGCTTCTTCATCTTCTGTGATGATCTGCCGCATGTATCTGGCAGCTCCGTTCGCTACAGAAGCGTAAGTATCAAAATCCTCTTTCAGCATATCAATGTATTGTTTGTTACTCATCAGTAGAGAAGAAGATAGTTTTATTTAAAAAAGATTCGGTCTCAAACACCATAATTACTATTTTTAGCCTTATCAAACTGTCTTTTGTATATTTTCGAGGCCAGAAGAAATGCCCACTCTGTGAATGCCTCTCTTTGATTCATATATAAAGGATCCATGCTGAATATGCCTCCGGGAGGAATTTTCCCACCTTTTAAAGTCCAACCATACTTCTTTGCTACATTCTTATTGAAACTTTTCACACTAGAGATAAGAGAATCATGGGAATGCCTCCTTGCATTATCAGTTTCAATTATATCAGACTTTTTTATTTTTCCTTCTTTCAATGATTGGGCTACAGTTTTAGAATTGACAACCAATTCTATATACCTGGCACAATTCTCCTTGACCTGGTCTAGAAGCAATACGCCCTCTGCATCATCATTCTCCTTAAATAGTTCCACAAAGAAACTGTAGCGAGCGAACGCCTCC
>JBKGYM010000104.1:0-3228 GCA_046546115.1 Candidatus Woesearchaeota archaeon | reverse complement strand
GAAAAATTACTGTTCCTGAGGTTATTGGTGATCTGCTCAATAGTATAGCCCTTTTGGATGTTCTCCTCGTAATATCTCCTCAATGGCGAATCAATCATTATTATCTCCTGAGGTCTCATTAACTGTGTCTTGCTCAGGGGTCTCTTTCACGTCACTGACTGGATCATCAACAACATCATCCGCGAGACCCGGATCGAAACTATCCTGTAGGCCTTCGACATCAACATTCAGATTCACATATATCAGAAGGAATATGCCAAACACAAGCAATAATAGCGCAAAAATCTGAGTGAGATGCATGCCAGTTGTCCGTGTCTGTTCCGCTTTGATCTTGAGCGCTACTTCCTTCGGATGCTTAGTGTCATCTACATGACCGGCGTCCTTTGGATTAGAACGAGTACCTTTGTTTTTATCAGAGGGTGAAATTTTGTGTTGCGCTTTTTTTTTCGCCATATTGCTTTGTTATCTTTTTACTTTATAAATTTTGTTCAGAAACATCAATCTATCTTTTGAACAACTTAAGCCTTTTTTTTATCTTTCCCTTCGGTTTCTCCTTTCTCTTCAATTCCGATCTTATGATTCTCTTCCGCTCATCCGATCTCATACCCACAGGATCACCTGTTGCGTCAAGGAAATCGAGTAGCACATCACCAAATTTTGATTCTGGCTTGTGGCCGGTGATCTGAAGATATGAATGCAGGAACGGGACAAAGACATCTTTCATGAAGCGTTCATATTTCCGGGGATTATTCCCATATATCCCTTGTATCATGTCATCAATCCTGTCAAAATCCTGACCTGGTGAGAATGTCAACCAATGCAGTCCTGTCCGCCTCTCGAACTCTAAGTACCTGTGATATTCATCCACTTCGGGCTTATTATTGCTTAATATGGGAATAATGCGCTCCACTCTCACACCAATCTCAGGGAGACTGAGATATTTTGATACGCTCACTCTCTTATTACCTTCTGTAACATAAAGATCATGCATGAATTCAAGCACTTCCACACGATTCCCTGAACTCAGCCACATTGGGACATCCCTGTATACTTTCTGCCATTTTGCTGCAAAATCTCCATCATTCTCCTTCGGCAATGGTTTGAAATTCTTAGAAAAGCAAAATTTCCTGCCTGGAGCATATGTTCCTATTATACGTTCAGGGACAATTGATGAATTGAATTTCTCCTTTGATTTATAGGTCTCATAATTCTCAAGCAAATCCTCAAGAACATGAGGGTGTGGATCCATGCCTGCCCTCTGGTATGCTCGGACCTCTTTCTTTGCTGCTCTACGCGCATTCTTGTAGGCTTCAGAAAGTTCATCCTGATCCATACCGGACTTTCCAACACCCATCTGAATCGAATTCTCCAGACCAGATCTGTTCAAATCATTCTTGTACATCATCCCTCCTTATCAAAAGAGTTTATTATCGATACATTACCAGTCTCCTTATCATACTCTATGACCTTGAATGGCACAGCATTTATGAGATATGTTTCACCACTCTCGTCCTCTATCTTATGGTCCAACTCTTCATCTGTATACCTTGGATGTATGTGGCCGTAGAACCACATTCGTGGCTTAAATTTTTTGTGGATCTGAGCGATCTCTTCGGATGGTCTATGATGATGATCCACATCCGGAAGATAATCATCAATCTTGGGCGCTGAGTGAGACATCATTATATCAAGCTGATCGAGATTATTGAAGAAATCTTTCACCCCTAAGCTTTTCACAAATTTGGAAGCACGCTTCTCGTCATAATAGAATGGCCACTCGCCATAAGCATAAGCTCCAGAGAATCCACAGATGTTAAGCTTTGTGCCATCATTCGGATTCTCCATCTGATATAAACCATCGGTAAGCACATAAGAACCCTGATAGACTCTAGAGAATCCATTATCATCCTCTATTTTATCCTTGTCAGCAGCATAGAATACTTTGTCATGATTACCATGCACCATGATTGTATTCATCGGCTTGAACTTCATTATAATGTATTCAAGATAACTTGGGGAGACATCACCACAATTGAGCAGAACATCAATATCTTCGGTGACATAATTGTCTATGACAGCTTCTCTGCCTGAGATAAGCTCCTCATCCGAAACTGCTAAGATGCGTACCATGATCTCGCCGTGTGCTTTTCTTCTATTTTTAAATTTTTGCTACTTATCAGATAAAAATATCTGGGTGGCCCATCAAAAATTATTTATAGTAGGATAGCAGCGGTAAAAGATGGTGTTGGGAAATGGATGACAGGCTAAGAGATATATTCACGTACAATGCCAATGAAGAGGAACATACACCATTGAGAGAGGCCATTAAAGTACTTCCGCTCAAGAAGATGGGCCTGGAACAAGAATATACCAATATGCAGTTCCATTGCTCATATGGCACGTTCAATTCTGTAATAATAAGACCAGAGGATGATGTGTTACATAGCATCTGGATCCCACGTGGAGCCACAAACGTGCATTCTACAGAAGAATATCAAGCTTTCAGGTACAAGGGCACAGATTATTTCATCTATCGCAGGCCTAAGAACCACGTAAAAAAAGTCATCGCATATTGATCAGATCAATCATCCGATAAGGCATCATATCTTATATTTCTCCCTATACTGCTCAGTGAGCTCATCTAGCTTCATACCAAGATCACGTTCAGGAGATATCAACGACACCTTGCTTGGTGCCTGACGCTTTGCACCGACTCGTGACTCAGGATAGCTAGTGAGGACTGCTGCATATTTGGTGTTATCATACTCGGCGATCACCTCATGGTCACGTGGTTTTGTCCGACCATCTATCTTTTTCATCAGTTTGTCTGTGACCTTATCAAGAGTAATGATCGAGAATTCACCAAATCTCTTGCTGTATCCCGCAACCTTTGTTATTCCAGTCATAGTATCAGCTTTATGTCTCTGAGTATGACATACGACAATATGTGGTTTAGCGAGTATAGTACTGCCATCATCAGCGATGATAGAACGTCTTGCCTCTATATAATCTTCCAGAAACTCCTTATGTTCCTCATCATCTTCATCAATCTCATGCTTCAGCCTTAACATCTCATAGAATGCAGTAGGTTTTGTCGAAGCTGCAGCTATGGATGAACTTAGAAGCTTTCTTGCACCATAGCTACCATCAGCCCAAGAAGGGGTATAACTCTCAGCTAACTGCTCCGGTGTTATCAACCTGGGCGGTCTCTTAGGATTGATAGAATCA
>JBKGYM010000103.1:0-3235 GCA_046546115.1 Candidatus Woesearchaeota archaeon | reverse complement strand
TGTCATCAAGCAAGCCCTCAATCTTGAGATACAAGGACTCCTTGGAACGCTCTCTTTTACTGTGATCATTTATGATGACGGTGTTCTCCTGATTTGTCTCTCTGAGACCCTCAACATCGATTATATCATCATTGGTTATGTCCTGGAAAGCTGCATGGACAGCATCAAAACCGAGCAGATTGGCCATGGTCGCCATGACACTGGATGAATGGCCGGCAAAACACATGAACAGTATTGTCTCGTTCTGATATGGCTCAAGGACTGTCTTGAAATATTCCATATTACTTAATGCGTCAATCCATATCCTGCCATCAACCTCAAGGTTGGTGAATTCAGCGACAGTATCGTTAGAGAGATGCGGTGTTATTATGACATATTCAGAAATCTCCTCGTAAGATAGCTCATTGATATCAAAATCTCTGGAGAATTCATCCAACATGAGATTATCAAAGATATCCATGACATATACATAGAAGCAGCTCCCACGCCCAAATTCAGTACAATCTGGGGAACATTCATCAATCGTCTTCTCATTGACATGGCCTTCAACACAGACTTGCTTAGACTTCATCATTGTCTCCATCATAGGCATAGCATGACCCTTGACAGTGTCTTCATCCAATCTAGAACCCTCATGTGAGAAAGTGAAGATCTCGGAAGAATTTTCTCCATAATCCTTGAAAAACTCGAATGATAGATTGACCGAATTGTTATTTTCATCAAGACTCCATTGCCCAAAAGCAGAATTATAAAAACGCAGCTCATCCTGGGTGCCTTCTTCTTCACTCTTCACATTATAATCCTTCAGGCCCGTATATTCTGTGTATAATGGCCATGAGACCAATAAAACCAATAAGATACCCAGAATACTAAGAAAGACCTTTTTCCTCCTCAGATGGGTCTTGATCACGCCGAACATAGAGATGAAGAAGACTGATGAGATTATCAGTATATATGAGAGTATGTTCGATAAAGAGACGCCTAACAATTGGATTGCGCTGGGGACAAAAAACGCAGAAGCTTCTTGCACACCCAACAACAGCACAACAGCCACTGAAAACAAAAACCTGTATCCTACAGCCATGCTTCTTTTGAAACCTGGAGAGATATTAAAACTTTCGCTTAGAAATGAGGCAGGAATGACAAAATTTTTAAATAAGATACGACCAACGCGGCCGCAATGTCAATCGACGAGATACTTGAGGATGGTAAAAGGCTTACCAGGATAAGAGATAAGGCAATGGGGACATTAGATAACCTCGGCATGATGCGATCATGCAAGGCCAAGGAAGAGATACTTGTAGATAGACTGAAATATAATGCAGATTTGCTTAGATCGCTCATAGACAAATATGATAAGAAAGCACATGCACCGACCACCATATTTGATGAGCTGAAGTCATATGCTGAATCAATCTTACCAGAAGATAAGGTAGAGTACATCTTTCACGAGAAAGAAGATTTAAGAGAAGTCATGGAAAGATACTGAACCACAGAATGACCGAAATCAGAATTCTGCGTCCGATAAGAAAGGTGTGAATTATTTCATCCTTGTCTGACATCAGGCGGACACACAAAAATTTTATATATTGTATGCGGGGATGTATATAGATGCCAAGAGAAAATAACAAGATCACTTATTTTGTCGTCAGAATTGGTGGATGGGACGGGATAGCGTTACAAGCAGAACTCTGGCTTGATGTACTGAACTCGATGAAGAAGAGAGTGAGACTCGTCACAGGAGAGATCGAGACGGAACAGGGACCACTCGATAATCCTCCGTTCAGTGATGCAGAGATTGAGACTATACCTGAGCTCAACATAGAGAATCAGAAGATACTATATAACATGTCCTTCAAGAGAAGGTATGACAGGGAGAGATGGGTTGATTGCTTTGTCAGGGAGAAAGAGCTTCTCAAAAGACAGTTTTTCAGACATATCATGAGTTCGAACACTGTGATGCTGCATAATTTCTCGATAAAACACCTCATACCATCTGCCTGGGCAGCCATGTACGAACTCATGCTCGAGCATCCAGAGAAGAGATTCATCTCTATCGCAGCAGATTCGCCTTTTGAAAGAAGCTATATCATGGAGAAGTTCTCCAAGGAAGTGCTTGTGATCCTGAAGGATGCCAGGATTTGGTATAAGAAGACACCAAGACAGATAAAGAATCGTCTTGCAAAGAATGGTAATAACAGGTACATCGCGCTTCCCGGACCAGACCGCGCGCCGAACCTCAAGTATATTGTGTTGAACACAAACCAGAAGAAGACTTTCCACAACATCTACGGCATTCCCGATGAAGATCTGATGGTCATACACGATATCGGAAATTTTGATGATGAAAAGGTGAGAAGGAAGCCCGGCAAGAACGACTTTGAGAAGTTCTTCAAGTATCTTGAGAGGAACCAGCTCACAAGCAGGCAAGGTAAGCTGAACAAGAACGACATCTTTTTGATATCGCCTGTGCGGCCCATCAGAAGAAAAAAGCTCATAGAGGTCGCTTACGCTGCAAGACTCTTCCAAGAATATACAAACAGGAAAAGAAGAACAGGGAGGGTCGTGCTTGTCGTCACGCACCCTAACAGAGATGAAAAGCCATATTTCACAGAGCTCAAAAGATTCACAAAAAAGTTTGGGATAACATTCATCTTCCTGGGCAATGAGATTAAGTTAAGAAAAGATGAGGAGAACAAGATTTATACCTATGATGAGGTCATGAATCACTTCTCGTATCTCAATAGCGCCTGTATAATAGGAAGTGAATTCGGTGGCTGGGAGAACGGCATACTGGAAGCAACTGAACACAAGATGCCTGTCTCTGTGAATCCATTATTACCATCATTCCAGGATATGGTGGCCCTGGGATATAACTACATACCTGCACCCATCATGATCTTCTCAGATCTGATCCATGCATCACTTGACACAGACAATCTCA
Organism: Candidatus Woesearchaeota archaeon; assembly: GCA_046546115.1. GTDB lineage: Archaea > Nanobdellota > Nanobdellia > Woesearchaeales > CAZJJJ01 > CAZJJJ01. The sequence goes on along the minus strand of JBKGYM010000103.1, from coordinate 291 downwards.
AGTTTCCGAGCATAAAGACATTCTATGATAAGATGTACAGCAGAATCTTCGTGAAGAAGACACGAAGAGCAAATGTCAACCATAATTATTCTATAGGTCTCAGGGCACAATCAAAGAAGGCCGCTAGACCAATGTTCAAGAAATTTCTGAAATCATTCGATGAACAAGAAAAAGCCAAAAATAAATGAACAATGCATCATTTCATGCCCGGGAACCCTTTCATCTTCCCTCCGCCTTTCTGCATCTTCTTCATCATGCGTTCCATCGATTTAGGATCTTCTGCATTCATGC
>JBKGYM010000102.1:0-3278 GCA_046546115.1 Candidatus Woesearchaeota archaeon | reverse complement strand
AATTCTTCAATAAATCCATATGAAGATAAAAATTAAATGATGATATTTAAATGTTGATATTTTCATGGGAACTATATTGATTTGGAAATATTATTAAATGCATCAAGAAGAACTATCCTCATGACATTATTGAATCTTTCCGAGAAATATAAGAAGGAATCCAACCCTGATCTGTTCGAGAGAGTGAAGATGCACTTTGACTTGGATACTTATTACGCGACAACATTCTATGATATTGAGAATGGTTTTGATGCTGATCCTCCGAAGAAGAGAGATTCGTGGAGCTCATCCCTCTCGGCATATATCCTAATGTATGAGGTTGCTCTCCGGAAGCATGAGCTGGCACCTTTCGACGAAGAAGATCCAGATTCCTTGAAGCTGATAGATAAAGGGAAGAATTATCCATGTTTGCTTCTTGATGATGGCGTCTCACAGAGACTGGCATACTGGATGTGTGGAGATTCTTATGATTTTTCTGAGCATGTCGAAAGATACAATATCAGTTATGATTCATACTCAAAGATACCTAAAATCATGTTGCAATATATCCATGCAGATGCTGGTGGATGGCTCACGATAAGATCACTCGATTTCGATGATAGTCTCCAAGAGGACAGGAAGACAACCCTGGAGGAGAAGATTGGCAAGTTCATAGAGAGGATTTTTGATGACAGAGGACCTGCACATTCCCCTGTGTGATTATCAAAATCTTTTTAAATGACAGTCCCTAGTTCGCTAATGAGGTGATTGAAATAGAACTCACTAGACGTCCAAAAAATCCCATAATCATTGAAGGTTTCCCCGGTTTCGGTCTTGTAGGAACAATAACCACCGAATACCTGATTGCGCACCTTAAGACAGAGCTCATTGGAAAATTCTGGTTAGAAGATATGCCTGCAGCAGTGGCAATCCATCAAGGGAAGCTCATCCCCCCAATTGAGATCCATTATTCAAAGAGATATAATCTGGTTATTGTCCATGCGCTCGCATCGCCAAATGGCATGGAATGGAAGATGGCAGATATGATGGGTGAACTGGTCTCTGAGCTGAAAGCTAAAGAGATCATCTCGTTAGAGGGTATTGCTGGTGATGGAGAAAGCAATAATACTTATTTCTACTCCACCCGCGCAAAGCCAACAGAGAAGCTCAAATCTGTGGCAAAACCGATTGAAGAGAGCATCGTACTCGGCGTGACAGGGGCATTGTTACTGAAAGAGAAGAAGACTCCTATCAATGCATTCTTTGTAGAGACAGCCTCAAATCTGCCAGACAGTAAAGCTGCTGCCAGTATGGTGAAGCTATTGGACAAATACCTGGGACTTGATGTGGATCCCAAACCATTGCTTAAGACAGCGAAAGAATTCGAGAAAAAGCTAAAGGGCATCATGGAGAATAGCAAAAAGGCCACAGAAGAGCGGGATAGCAAACGGCTTGATTATTTCGGATGATCAATCAAAGTATCTTGGATCGTCAGGATCAACCTTTTCTGGTTGGGAGAAGTACATCTTCTTCTCTCTTTCCTTATTTTTTATCTCTTCCTGTTCATCCCTGAAAGCATCAGGGTTCATCTCCATGGCTCTGGACATGTTCATATTGCCACATTTCATGCAATTATAGAAAGGCCCATAACGTCCGAATCTCAGGTCAAGATAAGTCCCACATACACATCTTAGATTCGGCATATCTTTTTCCTTGTGCTCTTTGCAGACAGGTACATTCTGAGGATTTCTTGTGGTTGACTGCTTTCCGCAGAAAGGGCAATCATCAATCTTGCTCTCTCCATATCTCTTCGGTATTCTCATCTGACTGACAGAATATGACATATTTAAAAATGCTTCGGCCTAATAAGATAATTCATCTAGCTTTTCGATTTCCAGATTGATCTTTTCTGAAACTGGATTGAGAAGATCTCTACTCAAGGAGATGAATGCATCAGGTAATCTCTTCAGCATATAAGGGAGTTTCATGATATCATCTGCAAGTTCATCGTCAGACAGCATGTGCCCCTTCAACCCTAGACCAATATCATGGGCAAGGATATCAATATTGTCTGACCTGTAATAGCAACCAGAACCTGCTTCATGATGAAGACGGAAAGAATAATTTCTTTTTTTCTTATCAATCGGTGTCATAACAGATATGATGCACCTTGAATCATCAGAAACTTCTCTGTATGAGAAAAAGATATCATCAGAATCAGGCTTCTTCCTCGCATTCTCCAACCTATAATGGGAGAAGAGAATGTGTGCACCTGAATCCTGCATGGATAGTTCCTTCTCAGCTGAGTTGAGTTCAGAAAGAGCAAGAGAATCGGCAATCAGATCCACAAGTGAATCATATAATCCAATGTTTTCAATACCACTTCTCAGTTTTTCTTCATAGAGACCAATAAGTTCATCAAGGGCTGTCTTGTATTTATAGATGGTTCCATGCTCCAAATCTACGATTGCCTCTCCCAATCTCTTCATGTCATCCTCTGTTCCAAAACTCAGAGAACGAAGATCAGTCTCATCTGAAAGATATTCCATTTCAGAGATGAAGTGATTCCTTTATAAAAGATTATCTGAAAAGATAATGTATGTAGATATGTAGAAAGATAATGTGGTTATCACCTGAGCTTGTCATCTATAGCTTCATATTTCTCAACACCTGCCTGGAGATCATCTTCACTTATACTGCCCTCCCTTTCCCCATGTGTCTCATAGTATTCTTCAGGATCGACATAACTTCCATTGACAAGCATACCTATGTGGGCATGATCTCCAGAAGAGAGACCGGTGTTTCCACCATAAGCAATAACCTGACCCTCATTGACGTTCAATCTTCTGAACAAGTAAGAACTCAGACCATGATGATGAAAATTCTCATATATTTTTGATTCATCTTGCTCTCCCAAAATCCATAGATACCATTCTCTGAACTCATCGCGGTTCGCATCAGAAATGTTCCTCTCATCTAGCTGTCTCTCAGCAAACTCTTCTTTGATCGCTTCAGGATAATCCGAAATATGGAAGAACTGGAATGTTATGTTATGGACTTCTTGCTGTCGACTCTCATTCCTTACAATCCTCCTTGACCGAATCTCTGCAATCTTACCAAGATATTTGAATGTGTCATAACCATCTTCACCCGTGTTCCTGGCCAGGTATCCTGCCACCATAGTACCATCTAAAGGAGATGATATTGGTGTGCCATCATCAAGCGGTATATCTATTCCTCTATGAAAACCTCTCTCTGGTCCTCCGTAGATTCCTGCGACAGGGTTCTTCCTATCGCCA
>JBKGYM010000101.1:0-3288 GCA_046546115.1 Candidatus Woesearchaeota archaeon | reverse complement strand
GAGAATTTATGTTTTGGGGCGCCATTAGCAATGCGTCTATTGATGAAGAAAAATCACGCATTACAAATATAGAATCTGATGTGATGGCCTGTGAGATGTTCTTTGCAGAGCTTTTCCCAGAATGTGGTGAAGATTTTAGTCAAGATATGTTAAATATGTGTGAGGCAGACTCAACGTTGAATCGTGCTTGTGAATTCACAAGTCCTTCTACTGGGCAAACAGCAACGATATCAATCTCAGGTGACATTGAGCCTTGTTTCAGATATGAAGCTTCTGAAGGAGGGTCTATTGGATGTTATAATCTGACTGATGATGAAAACGAGAAGATCGCAGAGATACTTCTCGATTATTCTCAAGGCAATCTGAAAACATTGGGACTTTTCGAGATTTCTGAAGAAAAACTCTTGGAGAAGTTGTCTATCGAGGGTAAATGCAATATGACTGAATGATGTTTTTCTTGTCTATTACTTTCTCTTTCAACATTTGTTCGAAGTTCTTATGATGCATTTGAGAGCATTTTATAGAACAATTAGCATTATCTGGTAATTACGTTAGTCACAGGATGTTTACAAAGTGGAATCCTATACCTCAATAAGAAGAAAAACGGACCTTGAGGCAATCGGCAGAGACCTGCCGAGTCTCCATCTCCTCACGGACCTGGAGGGATTCGAACCCTTCGGAGATTTTTAGAAAAAATCTCGTAAAAACAGAGTGTTTCGCTTCACTCAAGCACAAAAGGAAAAACGGACCTGGAGGCAATCGACAGAGACCTGCCGAGTCTCCATCTCCTAACGGACCTGGAGGGATTCGAACCCTCGATCTACAGCTTAGAAGGCTGTCGCCTTATCCAGACTGGGCTACAGGTCCAGTTTGCTTTTTTTCTTGGTATCAAGATTTGATCTTGGTACCCTTCGGTTTCAATGGACGAAACCATTGCCATGACTTGTCTACAATCTTGTAGGTGAACGTCTTTGTACACATAATATTTGCTGTATCTCTATGATTCAAAGCCCTGCTCTGAACCTCTCAAAAATCCTGACATATTTATAAAATTATGGGTGTACTTATCAATCAGCAAGTTTTATTAATGAAGTGTGGTGTTGTATCATTATGAGGATATTCGATTTTGTTCATGCTTATCAGCCTTTCTTTGATGATGATATGCCTGATTGGGTCATAAAGAATATGGAGGAAGTCTTTCTCCCTCTTTCTCGGGCGATGTCTGCGGGGATAGCGCGGCACACTGTCCAGATCCAGGGCTGGACATTGGAATCATGGGCTTCTAATCCTAAAACTAAACATATGTTTGCGGAGATTGCTGAGAATATCAGGTCTGCTGTCAGAGGTGGATATGTTGATCTTGCTTTCAGTGCTTATTCACACCCCATCTTGCCATTATTATCGAATAATCTTGCTTCACTCCAGATTGAGGAGGATTATAAGACTGTACTAAAGTATCTCGGTGAGCCAAAGATTTTCTTTCCCCCGGAAGGTGCGATTGACAGGCGAATTCTGAACATCGTGAATGATATATTTCCTGGTACTCTGATTATGGTTCCTGACAAATGTGTCTCGAACGATACGATATCAGGCTTTTATGACTATAATGATCTCCGGCTTGCTGTCTTCCCTGTCCTTGTGAAGAATGTTGTGATGGGGGCTCCCTTCTTCGAGAAGCCTCCTCTATTTGTCCCCCCTGAGGTCGAATGGGAGGACGCGAAGAAAGCATTGAAAGACCCTGCATCACTGGAGAGGTTCCTTACCCAGCTTTCTCTTAAGGATGTTATTATCGCCAGGGATATGGAGAACGGAGAATCACGTGATGCTCTCAGTGAGTTTGGTCCGCGTAAGAGGGAAGTCCCATCAATCGCTGCTTCAGAGCATTCAAATCATCTTCTAGGGAACGCAGAGAAAAGTTTTGATATGTTCACAGGTAATTTTGAGCCGGCATCATGGGAACCATTGTCGACTTCCGATGACCCTTTTCCTTTCTGGTCACCGCAAGGTGAATATTATGAGTTCTTATGCTATCAGCAGCAGGAACTCGTCAATGACTGGCTAGAACTTGTAGCTTTCTATGATGAGCTCATGATTGCCAAAGGTGATCGCGAACTTTTCAGAAGGACTTCTCCCATCATCATCTCTTGTTTTCCTTGGCATTTCACCACGCCATTGGAATGGAATAATAATATCGGTTTTTCCCAGTATATACTGGAGCACTGCATAAAAAGATATTTTCCTGAGCTTTTCAGGGATGAGAAAGACGAAAAGAATTTCAACAAGATTGTTTCCAGGATGGATCTGAATCTGAAGGATCTCCAGAGTTTGAAGAGCAAACATTTCGATCTATGATTTTCCTAGTCAAATGTTTTCTAGATAACCATAAACTTTATTAACAGAATCTTTACCGGTTTTGTTATAGTCCATTTGTATAATATTTTGATGAGGGAGACTTGTGGCACAGACAGCAGAGCAGATGGCCAAAGGCCAAAGGGATATATCAATAGCTGAATTCTTCGAGAAGAATAGGCATCTTCTGGGTTTTGATAATAAGAGGAAAGCTCTTCTCACCACTATAAAAGAGGCGGTTGATAATTCGCTTGATGCCTGTGAAGAGGCAGGAATCCTTCCGGAGATACTCATTGAGATTGTTGACATGGGCGATGAGAGGTACAGGGTGATAGTCGAGGACAATGGTCCTGGCATAGTGAGATCCCAGATCCCTAAGATATTTGCAAAATTGCTTTATGGTTCTAAGTTCCATCGTCTCAAACAGAGCAGAGGTCAGCAAGGTATTGGAATCTCCGCTTCTGTCATGTATGGACAGTTGACTACTGGAAGGCCGGCCAAGATAACCTCAAAGATCGCATCCAGTGATGTTGCGCATTACTTTGAATTAAGGATAAACACACAGAAGAATAAGCCGGAGATTCTCCGTGATGATGAGAAGGAATGGAATAAGACCCATGGTACAAGGATTGAGTTGGATCTTACTGCGAGTTATCTCAAGGGGAACCAGTCTGTCGATGAGTATATTCGGGAGACTGCTATTGTCAATCCTCATGTGACAATCATATATACAACACCCAAGGCTGAACAGATAATATTCCAGAGAGCGACAGAGAAACTTCCTTTGGAACCTAAGGAGATAATGCCGCATCCTTATGGTGTAGAATTGGGCACTTTGATCAAGATGTTGAACACGACACCTTCTAAGTCTGTACAAGGTCTTCTCACTACAGAATTCAGCAGAGTAAGTTGATTGAAAGTGTAATTGAAAGTATTGAG
>JBKGYM010000100.1:0-3295 GCA_046546115.1 Candidatus Woesearchaeota archaeon | reverse complement strand
GAGTCTGCCTCACACATATTTAACATATCTTGACTAAAATCTTCACCACATTCTTGAAAAATTTCTGGTGAATAAATTTCACAGGTCATCACATCACTCTTTGTGTTATTAGCAGACTGATCTTCAATAGCGCCAATCAGAAAAGCTTCTCCCACAATCCTTTCACCATTGTACTCATATTTTTTCTCAAACATATCTTCACCAACATCCGTAAGATCATAAAGGATTTTCGAATGGATATCGTCCTTATAATCATCATCATGGAAAGAACACTTAGTCATCTGAGTGAAATCTTTGCCTAAACTTTGAAAATTACAATTTTCATCAATCTTCATAATCATCTCTCTTTGTTCATCATCAACAACTATAGAAAATGCGCACTGATGAGGCTGGCAATCGATAAGACTCTGTTGAACTTCCTCAGGCTTACACTCTGGTATAAAATCCATATAGAAGAAAGCATAAGCTCCTGCTGACAATACAACAACCAGAAACAGTGCAGCAAGCTTCAGACCTAACTTCTCGACCATATTTTTTTTTTGTCATCAATATTTATAAAGTTTACCATAGGTGTTAGCGGAAAAAGTCAGAATAAAATGAATATAACAGAGGTAGCATACAATGATTTTACCTGTTGGCATAAAGGAACATTTACGTTCTACACCAACAATCTTTAAATACAGCTTTTTTCACCTTATCTGTAGATGGACGACATAGTGCTATTCAATGAGTGTTCAGTGGAGAACATCAAGGTCGTGGGAAAAAAAGCGGCGTTCCTGGCGGAGCTGTATTCTAAGGGATTCAATGTTCCTGATGGCTTCATAATAACAGGAAATCTTTTCGTGAAATTTGTAGAGATTGCAGGTATCAAACAGAATATCGCTGAGATTCTAGTGAGTAATGAGGACAGAGGGAAGAAAGCGATGAAGATACAACAGATCATCCTCAACACACATTTCCCTGAAGACATGGCAGATTTCATATACAAGGGGTATTCCAGACTTAGCAGCAATGAACAGGAAGAGAATGAACCTTTTGTGGCCCTTAAAGTAAGCAGCTCCAGTGACCATGTGGAAGATTCATTCTTCCTGAACATCTCAGGGAGAGAAAGGCTCATCAATGGCATAAAAAGTTGTTGGGCATCGGTCTTCAGCGAGAATAACCTTGAATTAAAAAGATTCAAGCCCTCAGTCATTGTACAGAAGATGATCCATCCTGTGAGATCAGGACTCATCTATTCAAGGAATCCAATCAATGGAAGTTCTGAAGAAGTCCTTATCCAGGTCTGCTCAGGGCTTGGAAATGTCGTCAGCCTCTCTCAAGGTGTGCCTAGCGCATACATAGTAAGAAAGAGTGATCTTATGGTTTTAGGGGAGGATCTCAAGGAGCAGCAAGTCAGGTATGCGCTCAGCATGGAGAAGAGAAGGACAGTGAAGATAGAAGAGGATGAAGTGACCAAAAACATACTTGATGAACATATTATAGAAGAGCTTGTTAAACTCGCTACAAGAGCAGAAGAGAGGATGAATGATCCTGTAAGGATAAGTTTTGCGCTTGACAAATCTGTGAACGTCGTAAGTGCTAAACCAATAGATGTAAGGGAATTCCAGAGGAAGTTCGGCGAATCGTATAATTTTGAACAAGAGAGTGAGACAGAATATAGACAACCTGCATCTCAAGGCCCTGATGAGCGAGAACAACAAAGAGCAAAAGAATCAATCCCAGACGGGAGCTACAAAGGTTACCAGAATGAAAACGATTTCCAATCAGCGCCAACAAGGCCTGAAACTGCTTCGGAAGATATGAATCAGAGTACGACAGATGATTCAGAAGACGGAGCTTACACAGGACAACAAGAAGACACTCAAAAAAAAGATTACAATGGATTCCAGCAAGAGAATAGACAGGCAGAGAACGATGAAGCAGAGCTCTTGAAATATTACCAACCCGACATCCATCACAAATCCGAAGGCCCCGAATCACAGACGTCTCAGGATGTGGAAGAACCATCAAAGAGGAATAATGAGACAGGACCGAATTCCAATGAGAATACGATGAACATCGAAAAAGAACAGATATCTGAGACCAGGGAAAGTTTCATCAATAAGCATATGCCAGAAGAACCTGAGATATATCTGAAAAAAGCAGGATTTGTGAATCAGATGAATCTTATTAACTCAGACATGATAATAACTTCCGCACTTAGGAAAAAATACAGGAATCTTTTTGCCAAGGAGCCGCCAATGTCAAGGGATGCGATCATAAGTGAACTCAAGACAAGGGTAAATGTACCTTTTGAAGACGAGATAAGACAGATTAGACTGTTGAGGGATGAATTGATCAATAATCTAAGAGAACCAAAGCAAAAAGATATTGATTTCTCTGTCACCACTGCCTCAAGGCTCGTAAAAGAATTCTGATACAAGTAATCTCAACAGAAATTTTATAAGTTCCAGAATAATATTTTCAGTATGGAAGGTAAATCGAGGGGAAGACCTGTAAAATCAGAGATAAGACAGAATATCATCGACATCCTTTACCAGACAGGCCCCATGTACGGTTATAGAATCCATAAACTGTATATCGATATCTTCCCAAAGATTACCATGAGGTCTATATATTATCATCTGGCCAAAGGTACCAAGACAAAAGAGATAGAAGTCGATAAGGTGCAGAAAGAGAAAGGCGATTATTCATGGGGCGGAGAAGTGGAGAAGATATATTATAAGATTGGCAAAGAAGCACAACCACGCGAGAACAAGCGGATAAGAGAACACATCACAAACAAAAATAAGGATTGATGCTAGAGCATAAGATCAAAGCAAGGTCTCCAGAAGACTGACAACATTCCATAACTGCGTCCTGGTAAACGCCTGTAGATTAGAATCAGAAGATATCTCTTCAAGTTCCTGCTGGACTTTATCGACTCTCAAAGAAAGTTCCATATCATCCTGTTTCAGGGTCTCTATCACACCGCTCACTTTTGATCTCACATTCTTAGGCACAGTAGAATCCTCTTTGATTTCATCAAGCGATTCAAGGATATCTTCAATTGTTTCTTGGTCAGTCATCTTAATCATCCTCCTTACGAATATTTGAATTGTCATCAGCTGAACCATGCTCTGGCCTGCCCCCTAATTCATTTTGAGCCTTCTCTTTCTCATCCTCTAATGTCTTAATACGTCTGAGGACAAGCTCTCTCTGTTCTTCCAGATCACTCTTGACAGAAGTGTAATCAGAAGCGACCATGATACTGCCGATTATCTTATATACATCACGATCCGATGAAATCTCT
>JBKGYM010000099.1:0-3299 GCA_046546115.1 Candidatus Woesearchaeota archaeon | reverse complement strand
GCAATAGGAAGACAAGAGGAGAAAGTGCAACACAAAGGTATCGGGCGCAGATTGATGGAGAAGGCAGAAAGGATAGCTTCTGAGAATGACAAGAAGAAGATGATCGTCATCAGCGGTGTTGGAGTGAGGGGTTATTACAGGAAATTGGGTTATGGACTAGAGAAACCGTACATGGTCAAGAGATTGTGATTGGAATAGATATTTCACTTGACAAATTCAACATTTTCCATATGCTCAAACTCTTTGTCACCTGTCAAAAAAGAAATGTTATATTCCTTGGCTTGGAAATAAGAGACGCAATCAGTGATAGATAACTTCTTTTTTCTATTCTTGTATCTGAAACCCATTGCCTTCCTTATTATCTCTGGATCCAATTCAACAATGAATCTTTTATATTTCTCCAGGATCATATCAGTATAGGGATGACCTTCTTTATCGAGAATATAACAAAGCTCTGCATAGATGAAATTATTTATGAGAATCCTCCTATCGAGATAAGGAATATAGTTTTCGTTCCCTCGAATTATTTCTATTATTGCATATGTATCGAACAGAAACATCTTATAGACCGCTGTCAAGCTCTTTATCACTCTCTTCTATAATATTATCAGTAGATCTCTTGAATCTATAGGTTCCGAATGATTCTTTCAATATGTTCTCTTCATTCTTTTTCTTGACAAAGAGTATGACTTCCTCTCCTTCCTTCACTCCTGATCTCTCAGCCTCTTTTTGAGGTACAACCACACCGAATGAATTTCCCCATTTCCTGAGTCTAGTTTTTATTTCTATCATTTTGTTTATACAGTATAATTATTTATTTAAAGTTTTCGTTCAATAGAGGCAATTTTTATATTTCCATCATATTTCTCAAAAGATATGTCACCAAAATGGTTAGAGGATAATCCGATGGACCTTGAATTTAAAGAGACTAGATTGGATGAATATGGAAATTTTTTGGATTTCTATACGATAAAGATTGATCCTCTCAGACACCTCTCGCCAGAGAAAGAGTGGGGAGAAGGTTCTGGATATGAGATATTGTCAAGAGCTGTTCTTGGGTTAAGAAGGAAGTTCGAAGAATACTTCAGGATACCTGGTTATTCTCCTTTTGCTAGCCACCTAGAGAATCTTTTCTCTGTGCCTCGTATGAAGAGGATGAGAAAGGAAGCCCAAAAGGATCTACAGGATCTTGATGACATTCTGAATTTTCTAGAAGAGAATAGTAACATGATTGAAGAAGATGATTCTCTATGGTCAGCCACTGAGGATTGGATATTGAGTTATCTGGAAAAAACATCTGAGTCTGATGCGCTCCAACCTTCCGTATATGCTAGAAAAAGTTTGGAATACTACAAGAGCAAAGTGTATGATTGAATTGTTAGGAAAAGCTTTTAAAATAATATAGTATGATGATTGACATGGAACAACTCTTGATGATAATCGGAGCGACATTCCTGATAAGTCTTCTCAGTCTTGTCGGCATATTCATCTCACATAAAAAATTGCACAATAATCTTCATTACATGATATCATTCGCAGCAGGCACACTTCTTGCAGCTGCATTCATTCATATGATACCTCATGCTCTTGAAGAGCATGTCCCTGTATATCATGTGCTAGCAGGAATCATGATTTTCTTCTTCATTGAACGTTTCATACATTGGCATCATTGTGGAAGAGAAGAATGCCATCAGAAACCAGCTGGATTGCTCATCCTGACTGGTGACTTTATCCATAATTTTCTTGATGGACTGCTCATCGCAGGGAGCTTCCTGCATAATCCTGTGACAGGAATTGTCGCGACCGTCACTATAGCGATGCATGAGATTCCTCAGGAATTCGGCGATTATACAGTGCTTCTGCATAGCGGTTTCAAGCGGACGAAAGCTCTCCTCTTCAATTTCTATTCAGCACTCTCAGCTGTAATCGGTGGAGTGCTAGGATATTTCTTCTTAGGATCTCTCGAAGGTTCTGTGCCATACGCCGTCATGGTGACCGCAGGAGGATTCATATACATAGCACTCTCTGACATTGTCCCCGGAATGCATAAGCATAAGAGCAAAGAACTCATAATTGAATCACTGGTCATGGTCGGTGCAATTCTCCTTTTCTCTGTGATTATGCTTGCGCTGAACCATAGTCACTGAGGGAAGAGTTTCCGGATATGCTGATCATGGACAAGATAATGCACAATAAGGATATTAAGCAATATCCATGCACCAGGGAGCAGCCACCTGACACTCCAATGGATTCTCAAAGGCAATAAGAAAGATAGTGTCGCGACAACCATAGAAGCTATGGATACCACAACTGTGATGGTTCTTGCCTTTGCCTTGCATTGCCACAACCATATGCCTGTCAGGAAGATGAATATTCCTGCACCAGCGATGATGATGCCTGCGAAGATCAGGATATAAGCCATGATGCTGCTTAAGCCCATGATATCGTCTGCGATATGGAAACTTCTTACAACCAAGGCTATGCCTGAACCTATCACGAATAATCCCAAAGCAAAAAGCAATGCTGATATGCCCTTCAATGCTTCTGGCAGATTATACTTCTTCATATGTGTTTAAGTCAGCTTGTCTTGTTTAAAAACATTTTGGATTGCTCCATAAACGATAAAAAAAACAAGAGATTGACATATACCATGGGGAATGCAGAACTCATACAGAAGCTGAGAGAGAAGGGTATCACTGATGAGAATGTCTTAGAAGCGATGCTTACAGTACCCAGGGAAAGATTCATCGATATGGGTGAGGAATCTTATCTTGACATCCCTATGCCGATCGGCCACGGGCAGACGATCAGCCAGCCCTTCATCGTAGCGCTCATGACTTCTGCATTGCATCCAAAGAAACATCACAGAGTGCTTGAGATTGGCACGGGCTCTGGGTATCAGGTAGCGGTATTATCGCAGCTTGTCTCAGAGGTATACACTGTGGAAAGGATTGCTGACCTAGCAGAAGATGCACAACAGAGGCTGGACAGGATGGAACTGGACAATGTGTCCGTGAAACATGGGGATGGACATGAAGGATGGCCGGAGAAAGCACCTTTCGACTCAATCCTGCTGACTGCTGCACCTGAGAAGATCCCTGAAAGATTGATTGAGCAGCTCAAGGATGGAGGTGTGATCATAGCTCCTGTTGGTGCAATTGGTGATCAGCGACTGGTAAGATACACTAAGATCGGTGATGAACTCAAGGAAGAGTTTCTTGAAAGAGTAAGATTTGTCCCTATGGTATAGGATTGATCTCTGATGTCCCGAAACGTTTGACATACTCTGTGTGGTAACC
>JBKGYM010000098.1:0-3335 GCA_046546115.1 Candidatus Woesearchaeota archaeon | reverse complement strand
AATTGAGAAGTATGGTCTCTCCCTCTTCAGCAGAGATCTTCTCTTCTATGTAAGGACCATTGCAGAGCTCATCTCCAGAGAAAGTCTGAATCTTTGCACTTGAATTTGCAGCATAGAATCCATGGGCTCCGCCAATGACCATCCCAAGCAGTAGGATTATGATGATACCTGTCTGTGAGTGCATTTTTTTCATATTCAGCACATCATCCGTTAGTATAAAAAACTTGCCAATCCATAATGATCATGTGACACGGATGAATTCTGAAAACCCGGGCCCATATAGAAAACTTTATTAAGGAATTTCTCATAGAAATAACTATGGTGAGTGGAAAGAGTTCTTCAGCAAAAGGGAAAGCTAAGACACCCAAGTCTAAGACAAAAGCTTCTCGTCCCAGAAGTAAGGCTGTCAAGCCAGCTCCTTCCCAGAAAATTCATCACCGTGTCAGGAGGCATCTGTCGAAAGTGAAGAAAAGGCATATCAGGACATCAATCGCGATAATAGGTGTCATATTCTTCTCTGTTGTAACGATGATGATTGTATATCGTGGTCACAACTTTCCTATCAATTGGTTCTCTATCATAGTAGTATCCACACTTCTTGCTCTTATCCTGGGTGCTGTTGAATATCTATACATTGTCAGGATCAAAGGATATTAAAAAATAAAAAAATGAAAGTTGAGACAGATTCTGTCATCAGGCCTCCAGTTTCTCTGCATCGGCCAGGATCTCTTCCTCATCTTGTGTTCCGGGAGATGGCGCCTCTGAATCAAGAACGGCTTGGTAGTACTCTACTGGTTTTATGGATGTGATGGTTGTCTGGTTAATGATATAACTCCCATCCTTGCTCTTCCTCACCTTGCTCTCAATCACTGGCATCTTTCTCAAGCTTTCCAACTTCTTTTTTCCTAATTCCATTATAAATCACCTTTTTTGTTTGTGGAAACAGTAGTGTGCCAGGTTTTTAACTCGGTTTCTGACATTAATATAGAATTATTCCAACAAAAATGTATGTTATCCGGAGAATTACAGAAATCGTCAATCTCTGTGCAGAATTATAGATCCATTACCAATTCTCTCAGAATTTTTCCGGGATTTTTCGCTTTTGTTATCCCTGATGCCAAGAGGACACCACGAGCTCCAAGCTCTATACTTCTCTTGATATCTGCGTTTGTCTTCACACCAGCACCGACTAGGACTTTATGGTAACCACCCAGTCTGCATATCTTGTTCACAGAACTCTTGATTATCTCTGGCTTCGCATTGCTCACAGATATGTTCCCGCCAATCAGTTCAGGTGGTTCAACAGCCACAAGATCCGGTTCCATAGAATAAACTGCTTGCCCTACTATCGCATCATTAGCGCAGACAATCGTTTTCAATCCAGCTTGCTTTGCTGCTTTTATGCTGGTCTCCAGCACGTCAATCCTCAATCTATTCTCTGAATGATTAAGAAGAGTGCCTTCTGCTCCTGCCTGTGCTATGGACTGCGGCAGTATCATGCCTGTATGGCTTCCTGGTTCTATAGGATCAATGTGCTGTGCGAACACTGGGATGCTTACGTGCTGGCTGATCCTGAATATGTCTGCAGCTTGTACTGATATGATGATTTCTGCATCAGTCTCTTTTGCGACCTCATCACATGCCATGGCAAGTTTCAATGCCTCTTGGCCAGTAGAGCTCTCATATGTTTTGAAATTGATTACTATCATGGTCCTGAATTTTGATTTAGGATTTCTTTTTTTTCCTGCTGGCTTCTCTTTTCCTGTATTTTCCTTGCTTGACTTACTTCTTCTTGCCATACTTTTTCTAGGCCGTGGCGCATTATAAATCTTTCTGAATGATTGATACAGCTGTAACAGCCTAAATTTTGATTAAATTTTAATACCTGACGATATATGATTCATCATGTTGAGTATACCTGAGCTGAAACCAAGGATTAAGAAAATATTGTTCATAATAATCTTAGTGCTGGTATTCATATCACTCAGCATCTTGGTCTTGCGCACATATCTCAATATCCAGTTGATACTCGGTTATGATGTGATCATTGATCTTGATGTGAACCGTGAACATATGACTGTGGCGAATGGTGATGAAGCGGAATTTGAGTTCACCACATCAGTGAAAACAAATCCCTTCTGTAGTGCAAGATGTTCGTATTCGTTTAAGGACATGGACAATATGAGGACAATACATAGTAGCGATAGCAAGATAACATTGATCGAGCCGCTGGTGAACTCTTTCAATCTCACCACTTCACACGGCACAGGTGCGAAAATGTATAGGTATGACATAGAATGTCGTAGTGAACGCACTTTCTTCTGCAGGACGAAGGGACATAATACCTCAAGGAAGCTTTCGATAATCCTCAATCATGAATTGAATGAGGAACAAGGACGTGCCAAGAATCTGACCCAGAGCTATATGAGGAATTTTGCCGACGATCTGTCTGATGCATATTCAGATATCTTATCTTTCAATTCGACACTTAATATGACAATGGAATTTTTCCCATCAGATAATGTCACAGGAGATGTTTTGAACGGGCTTAACGTTTCAAGAGAGTTTCTTGATTCTTCTTCATCCTTGTGGAAGAATGAATCATATGTGAGACTTTCGGAGCACATTGATATGAAGGGAGATGACCTTTACAGGCCAATAAGGCAATCAGATATCGCTATCCGATCATTGAACCATTCTATGGAGGAGTTTGTCGATGCTATCGAGAGACTAAGGGCAGTGAGGGACAATTCATACAACCTGACGGATAAGATAATCTGGAATTCTACTCTGCAAGGTGAAGCACAGGTTTTCCTAAGTGAACTTAATGAGACGATAAGGACATTCAAAAGATATGGTCTTCTCCATGAGAAGAAAGATAATGTCACATATATGATGCAGCGGCAGAAAAATCTCACAAAGCTCATAGGAGAAGAGCACAGAATGAATAATGAATGGCTGATGGCAAATTACTCTAACATCTCATCAGAATTATGTGGTCTTCTGAACTGCTCTGAATTGGGTGTTGTCCAGGAGTTTGATGCAAATTGGAGTGGTGATGATGCATGCCAAAGGATTGAGCTGTTACATGATGCTTATGGTATGCTTAATGAGACCCAATCTGCAGAGATTGAATCAGAACTGCCAACAGAATGCTTACGGATTGATGTGGGTCTGGCTCCTATTGATGTGGAACCTCCTGAATTGAAACGAAAGGCATATGATGTGAAATTTGACCTTGAAGATAATCCGAGGAAGTGTTGTGCTACTGGTTCCTGTACGACTTGTTGTGATTCTCAAGATTGTGTAGAGACACCAGTGTTGTTCTTGCATGG
>JBKGYM010000097.1:0-3401 GCA_046546115.1 Candidatus Woesearchaeota archaeon | reverse complement strand
CCTGTTATCGCCTCATCAGAAGATCTGGGCTGTTCGTTCACTTTGGAGTCAGTCTCAACAGAATTGAATTCACAATCATTCCAGATACGCCCAAAAACATCACGGACTGCCTCATTCTTAGCCTTATTCAAGGAACCCACTGCAATTTTCATATAAAATAGGATGGACTTCCAATATAAATATCTAAGCCATGGAAAACAATTTATACAAGATGTAAGATAACCTCAATATGATACCTAAGAATGCAACATTAGCCTACAAAGGAGATATCTTCAAGGTCTACACATGGGAGCAGAAGCTATTCGACGGCTCGTACAAGACATTCGAGACAGTAACACGAAAGCCCACAGTACAGCTTATAGTCGTAGAAGACGATAAGATTGTACTGCTCGATGAGGAGGCAGCGACCGGCGAGAGATATATATCACTACCAGGAGGCATGGTAGAATGGGATGAGAACCCCGAAAAAGCAGCAGAAAGGGAATTGCTGGAAGAGACAGGAATGAAAGCAAGCATGGAACATTACATGCGGGAAGAGCACCAGGGAAAGATAATCTGGCCTACTGATTATTATATCTGCAGTGATGCGAAAAAGATTGCAGAACCAACCCCGGAAGCAGGAGAGAAGATAAAGATACTGAAATTTGATTTCGACGATTTTATTGAAGAGACACAAAAGAAAAGCTTCAGGAACAGGTTCTTCAGCAATCATATCAGGCTGCTCAAGGCAGAAGGGAGATTAGAAGAGTTCAAGAGAAGAGTGATGACGACTAGAAATATCTAGTGAATATCACATCCAGATTCTCATCATCCAGATCATACATGCTCAATGAGAGATCGATAGCGGCTTTCTTTAGTTTCAAGGTATCATTGTAGTCATCAGGACCATCATATACACCAAAGAGTCCCATATACGAATCGTTCTCAGGCAGTCTTTCCAAGATATCATGATACAAGGCACGTATCCTATGAGATTCTTCTTCGGTGAATCTCCTGTCATTAGCCATCTCTATATCTTTCTCAAGCCTGCCTTCCAAAGAAGATGTCTTGACATTCTCAGCGATTCTTAAAATCCTCTCATGGAAAGAATCTGCTATAGCAATATTCTCCAATTTCCTAAGCATCTCTGCGGTCACCATGACAAGAAGGAGTGAATCATTATTTAAAAACAAATCTATCCCTGGTAATGTATCAGATCATGCAGCAAGGAACCTACCGTCGCTGAAAAATCAGGAGATCCTGGGTCCATACCCATATCAACTGCCACCTCTTCGAGCACAGGATAGAAAAGATCCTTCTCCACCATAGCTCCATAGTATAGGATACGAGCATCCCTCTCCTTTATCTCAGAAGGCATCTCAGAGACATTCCCATAGAACAGAAGATCGTTTGAAGTAGTCTCGTAGAGGTTACTGAGAGCGACCTCATCATTCACTGCATTAAGCACATTCTCAGGGAGGACATCATAAAACATTATCTTGGCATCGCATACTTTGTCCGTGAGTGGTCCTGGAAGTTCCTTGTATCTCTTCGTCTGCATTCCTTCATCAGCATCAGCACAACCCCCATAGACCTGATCATCTGAAGCGCCATCTGCCACATCAGCTATGACATCAGGATCTTCAGCCATAGCATCTAGAGAATACTGATCAAGAGAGTCATGTTCATCTTCGGTGCCATATCTCCTTACCATGAGATAATCATTTATCCTATCGTATGCAAAATCCGTCATTATCTGTCCAGAAGTATCGAGTTCTACATCACCAACTGTCACTGTGTCGAATGCGTCTCCTGGCTCATAATTGTCAAGCAATTCCTGAAGAAAATCCATACCTCTCTCTGTATTATCGGCGGCCTCAATAAAACTATAAGTTGGGATATCCTGCTCTTCGTACGAACATATCAGGTTCCTCAGAAGATCATATTTTATCGGAAGACTTGATTCAGCGATCTCCATGGCAATATCATCAATCCTCTCAGAGATCTCCTCATATCTCCATTGTGGCATCTTCTTGTCTATCTGAAGCTGATTCAATTCATCCACGAGGGACTCGAGATCATTCTCCATGGTTATGGGAAAGTGGTTTTTCATTATTAAATCTTACTCAAACACTTGACCAAGATGCTGAAATCACAAAATATTTTAAATGAGTCCATAAATCATGCTCCATGGCTAAGAAAGAAGAACAGGATTATCAGAATTTCGCATCAGAGGAATTCATAAGAAACCCTTCAGAATTCTCTAAGCACACACTCCAGATCGCCAAGGCATCCGCTGATAGGCACAAGTACCTTCTCAATCAGAGAACATTCTTGGACAGACTCAGAAAAGGCATAAAACTCAGGCTGGAATACCTGAATAAATATAGAGAGACTTATACCTTCACAAAAGAGTTCAAGATAGAAGGAGAGACAATCAAGAGTCTCTACGAAGATTTTGAGAATCTATCTGATCACATAGCATTGAACAACATCCTTCTCGCATATGCCATGGCCATGGAGAAGAATCATGAGAGCAGCATAATAACAAGAGAAGATGAGAAGCTCATATCTCTCAAAAAGCTTGCGGAAGGCGAGATTTCCAGAGAAGAGTTCAATGAGGAATTCGGACATCATGCGCTGAACCCACTTGAAGTATCCTCTGAAAGGTTCAGAGAGTATAGCGATAAGAAACTCAAGATGATGGCAGAGAACATCCCCGAGCCGAAGACAGAAGGTAAGATAGGGATTGAAGAGTATATCAAGAACAAGCCGAAAAGACTTTTCCCGATATACAATGCACTGAGAGAAGAACTCAAAGACAGAGGTATAATGATCATCTCAGAGCTCAGGAAAAGGCTGCTAGAACTTGAGAAACAGCATAAGATCAAAGATATTTTCTCAAAAAGCTATGAAGAAGTGATAAGATATGAACAGTAAGGAAGGAAAGATTCTTGTTGATGGTGGAGCGTTACAGAAAGAGATGACATATGAAAGGCTTTCGTCAATAGAGGATTATGAAGGCTCCAGATGTATCATCGTCAACACTATGGACCCAGATCTCTTCCTTGTCTTTGGCAAGATCGACGTGATCATCTCAAAACAAGGATCAAAGCTCTCACATCTCGCAATACTGGCAAGGGAATATGGAAAGACCCTGATCCTGGCAGACTGTACCGACGAGAACATCGCAAAGAAAGGAGACCTTAAGATCATAAAAGAGGATGAAAAAGCAAGGATTGAATTCAGTTAAGAAAGATCACTCATGATCATATAGATAGATTGTGTCTATATCTCCTGCCAAACCGGTATCAGATAACCAATATTGTGTGAGCCGGCACGACAACAATGTGCCACACACGATGTTAGAGTCAAGCAACTCATCCTTCTCTATATCAGGGAACACCAAACTTCCTTCCTCA
>JBKGYM010000096.1:0-3550 GCA_046546115.1 Candidatus Woesearchaeota archaeon | reverse complement strand
TAACTGATGATGAGATATACCCGGAAGGAATACTGATCACCTCAGTCAAAGGTTATGAGGTTGTGGGTCTCCCACCAGAGGAAAGAGGCACGAAGCTTATCGTCTCTCTCTCAGTCTTTTTCAAGTGTTGTGATGACCGTAACGATCTTCTCATGCTTCCTATGGAGGCAAAACGAAGATGTGGAATGCCCATATATGATCATCTTGAGAAGTGAATGACAGAGTGTTTATCACACTGATCTATTAGAACATTTAGCTCATTAATCTGACAGGAGGTCTGAAATATGCGGACAGAAGATTTTGGAAAACGGGATCATCTTAGTGAAGTGAGTAGCGCAATGCTGCAACGTTACTATGTCCTGGTCAAACAGAAGATCTTGGGCCCGGATGATGGTATACATCCTTTTTTTGATACACTCAGAGAATTCTATCGCCGGAAAGAGATAAGGGAAAGGCTGGGCGTCGGTACAAGACGCAGCAAGCTCTCTGAGTTCCAGTTCCGTGATCTGTTATATAATCAGTTATTAGATTATATAAAAAAAGATTGAACAAATAAAAGGAGGTTTTATGTTACGTAGAAGATCCAGATGCTTCTCGGAACCCCTCAAGCTGGAGTTCTTGGGGCTGGTTCCTGAGGGTATCAAGTATCGTATTGTCAATAAGGAGAATGCGGCCCTGCCACGGAGCAATGAACGGATATCTATAAATGATTATGATTTCCTTGTTGTGGATGTAACATACGATACGATAACAATCGGTCAACCAATCAGAAAGGAGGATAATCAGCATGGATTCTGAAATAATCTGTGGCATAGCTACTGAGAACATGAAGGATCATAATCATCCAAGGACATAGGGGATATCTACTCTTCTTTAAGGTACGTAGTACCTGAAATATTTTTTTACAGGAGGAATAATATGGAAGTTATTATTTCAATCTTATTCTTGTTAATCTTTTTCACAGTATTTTTTCTTTTCCTTACAGGTGTTATCGGGGTATTGAATCACATGCTCTTTGAACGTAAAGCATATCCCGAATTCCAGGCACCCACTGAGTTTCGTGAAATTGCATTTCACAGGTATTTAAGTGAGGTCCGGCAAGGCGATTTTGAACATCAGTATAATGCTGAAGCACTCGCCTTTTTCAGCTTGAAGAAGCGCCGACGGCTCAAGGATGCGATGAAGCTCGGAAGTGAGAAGAGATTTGATTCTGAGATGAGCAAGCTATTGGATAACGAATACAAATCGCATCTTGACCAGAGAGTATGCGATATGGCCCGGAAGGATCCTGAGAAGATGAAGAGACTCAAATCTGCACTTTCTGAAAGAAGACGGAAAGAGGATTTCTATTGGGATTCAGCTTGGGACGCTTTTCTCTGGGATCATACAACAGAAAATTGAGACTTATGGGCATCTTTTTGATGCCCTTATTTGGCGCGGTAACCAAGAGGTAAGGTACTTGTGTGAAAGCAAGGTCTGGAGGTTCGAATCCTTCCCGCGCCTTAAAAGTCTATAGTAAAAGGAGAAGCATTGCACAAGGTCAGTGGTGTCTTGTAGAGACATTAGTCATAATAGAATTTTATCAAGGAGGAATCATGGCAGAACTAGAGAATTATGGGAAAAAGGGTTGTATCGTATTCAAAGAGCCGCAGGATGCTACTTCACCAGGTGTGGCGGTTTTCACATCAGAGGCGGATAACTTTGAGGATGCACCAAAACGTCCTGTACATTTCACGTTTTATGACGACTATGTTGTCATCGAAGAGTTCGGTTTCGGTTACTTTGCGAATCTAAATCTCTCAAAAGAGTACATCCAGCTGTCTGAAGAGGACGCTAAAGAATTACGGGAGAAAGGCAAAGTGATGATAAAACAGTCTGATTACAGAGTAATCAAACAAGAGACAGAAAGGAGGTATGAACCTTGAGTGAAAAGAAAAAGGGTGGTGGCGGATTTTTCAGATTCATGGGGGCACTCATAATTGTGCTTATTGTCGTTGTTGCTCTTCTGTTTGGTTTCACAGGTCTGTATGCGACAGAAGGTAGCATTCTTGGACTGGATGAGGGAATCTATTGGTACTACAAAGGAACCGATAATCTGGATGTCCCATTCGTGCTGAGTCCCGGTAAAATTGCTGAGGATCAGGGAGTTCTGGGTGGATTGGTGAATGTCCTTATGCTTGAGCGTTCTATCAAAGAGCGGACAATCCTGAGATTCCCTCTACCCGATCATTTTAGAGAAAATTGAAAAGGAGGAAATCATGTCAAAACTTATTTCAGTTGTTAGCGTAGCTGGCATCGTGGCGCTTTTCTGGTGGTTTGTTGTTGGGCTTTTCGCATCATCTGGTATTTCTCTGGCAGTAGGGATAGTCGTTTTCTGTCTAGCCTTTCTGCTCATGTCTATACTTCATTGCAGTTAGACCGAATAAGATACAGCAACAAAGAAAATCATTACACAATTTTTGCATCATCACGTATAAAATGGGGAAGATTGTTTCCCTGAAATTTTTAGGAGGTTAAAAATGGAACATGATGTAGATATCATCATCGAGGATCTCATCAAATTTATAACAAGACTGGGCATTTCAATCCAGATGAGGATTTTTCTAGAGAGTCAGGTTCTGAGATGGTGGTGCTCAGTTATCATATCGGAGAATCAAGAGTGTTTTGCGTCAATGCACATTTCTATACCGGTTCTCTTGATGAAAAGTCCGCAATGGAGAATCTAGAGAGAATGATCGAGTTTGGTGTAGTCAACAAAGCACTAAGGAAAGCCTTTGGCACCAAAAGATAGTTCTCATGGAGAAAGAGAGGAAAGACTTCATCCCTTCTGCAAGTTTTGAAGCCATCTTGTCTTCCTCATCATGATTCTCTCATCTTACAAGTCATACAGCTTTTACGGACCAGAGCATGTATGTTTTTCCTATTTTGGTCCGGAAGGAGTCTATTTTGTTTACTATAGCGTGGCAATTGGATACAGGTGATTTCAATGATATAAAACTCTGTATAATCTGTGTCAACGAGAACAAGGACATGCGTGAGATGCCCTCAATGACATTGAGGTACTGCACTGATCATTCTAGAGCAGCAATCAAATTGGTGCAGTGGATGGAATCCCTTGTGAGAAAGTTCCCCGATAAGAGGTTCCAGCTTGTTGGAGATAAGAAGAATCCCTCTTTCAATCAATTGGTGAAGGAGAGGATGTCATATCGTGGTCTGGAGCTGCCAATTGTGGATCTGAAAAATCTATATATCTCTTCCGGGGCATATGAGCAAGAAGTGACCGCAGAGATCAAAGAGCTCCATGACTGGAACGAACACCTTGAGGATAAGAGAAGGGCATTCTATCGTGCTCTGGAAGCTATCAAGCTTCAGGAGATTATCCGGAAGAGTTCACACAATATTGGTGGGGTAAAGGGCTGATTCGTGTGTTCTAAAACAAGAATTTAAGGTACGTAGTACCTGTAACAATTTTTTTAAGGAGGAATAATATGGATGTTCTAGTATTATTTTCAGGATTATCGCTGAAGACTCAACTGTCTGAACTCTCTCG
>JBKGYM010000095.1:0-3643 GCA_046546115.1 Candidatus Woesearchaeota archaeon | reverse complement strand
TACGATTTGATACGTTCGAGAAAGAAAAAGATAACAGGAACATGACAAAATATGTCTTCGAAAACCTTTACGAATCAATCCGAGAGATCAGTGAATGTATAACGCTCCTGGATGGTATCAAGATTTATTCACATGAGATAACAATCATATATCTAAGAGAAAAGGGATACATTGATGATAAGAAAGCATCAAGATTTGACGACATAAGAAGATTGAGGAACAAATCAAAATACTATGGAAAAGAGATATCACCTGAAAAGCTCAAGGATTCTTTAGATAACTTCAATGATTTGAGAGTATCACTTGAGAATAAGTTTCAGGAGAAAAGAAGATTGGAATGAGTGTGAGCAAACAAACGGATTCTTTATGAAATCCATCGTAGAATGAAATAGATGATGAAAGTCAAAAAATAATACTTCTTGATTATGATCATCATGATAACATTTATGAAAAATAATCTAAGTACCTTAGATTGATAGACAAATCTAAGCCTTCCTTTTTGTCTCTATGACATTCTTTTGTTCCACAAGATTTATATTGATTCATTGTGAAGCAATCTTCATGAAGCCCGATATCGTATATATCACTGGAAGGGGACATTGTGGCACTACTGTGCTGGATCTTTCTCTGAGTGCACATAAGGATCTTGTCGGTGTCGGTGAGGTCATGCATTTCCTGAAGACCAGAAAGACTCATGAAGATGTCAAAGCATTCTTTGATCGTAAGAATGCTTCAAAGAGGCCTCTTTCTCCCTATTGGAATGAGTTCAGGAAGGTCCTTGAGAAGAATATAGAGCTTTCACTGGCAGAGAGATATAGATTGCATTATGATTTCTTCAGGAAGAAGTTTCCAGGGAAGATAATGGTTGATCCTTCAAAGAATATTGATGATTTCTTTACTGTAAAAGATATGATGGAAGATGTCAATCGCTTGCCCATATTCTTATTGAAGGATGTGCGTAATGATGCTTTCTCTATGCTGCAGAAAAAGAAGAAAAAGAGTTATGTGCGTAGCTTCTTGGAATGGTATTATGTCAATAAGAAGATATTACGACGTCTTGATGGAATTGAGCATCTTAAGTTCGGCTATGAAGAGTTCGCTCATAATCCAGAGCATGTGCTTAAGATGATATGTGAGAAGATAGGTGTTGATTATGATGAGAAGATGCTGGATCCTTCAGACAGCAATAGTATTGCTGTCAGTGGTAATGGTATGCTGGCCAAAAGATGGCGTCAGGT
The DNA here is from genome assembly GCA_046546115.1 of Candidatus Woesearchaeota archaeon. Lineage (GTDB taxonomy): Archaea > Nanobdellota > Nanobdellia > Woesearchaeales > CAZJJJ01 > CAZJJJ01. Next base: position 2,405 of record JBKGYM010000095.1, on the reverse strand, counting down.
ACGTATTTTCTATGATTACAGATGGATGGAGAGTTTCTGGCTGAATATTGTCGCTTCTATGTTCCCTTTCATAATGTCTTTCAATAGGAAGCATGTGTATTCCAACCAGTTGATGGATAAGCTCTATTATAGGAAAAGATGAAAAGAAATAAAAACATATCATTGGTTTCTATTATTGATGAGGAAGGAGCTACATTTAATAAAACACAGTCCAGTCCACAAGCATGGTGGGAAGATCTATCTGAAGAAGCAAGCAACCTGGAATTATTTTACAGGAAACTTCAATGTGATCATACATGCTCCTGTGAAAGAAGTCAAAGAGATTGATATAAATAAATTTGAACCTGCACGGGAGAACATCAAGATTAATCCGATTGATTCTCCTCCTTCCAAAACCAAGCCCTATAAATGTTTTCTTTTTTATAAGAGATTGAAAGATAAGATTGGTGATGAGAGTATTGTCTATATTGGAATGCAGCAGAAAAGGGGAAAATTTCTTATGCCGTTGGTTTTCTGGAACAATCCAAAGGTGTTCAGGCAGATTGATTATACTGCCACACTCCCACACATCTCCACTTTTCCCTTTTATAATCCTATCAAATTCATAGTTATCTGTTTGTTCTTTCCAGTTATCAAGCCCTTATATAAGCTTTGGGCAACCATGATAACACGAGGACATCCAATCATAATTACCGGTCCTGCAACATTCGATCGAAAGAACCATCTGAATAAGATTGAGATAACCTCTTGTCCAGCCATTCCCGAGAATCTGACAGTCGAAAAAAAAGATGGTTTCTCCAATAAGATCTGTTTCATCGGAAAGGGTTCCTTGCGGAAAGGACTTCATGTCATCCTTTGTGCACTTTCAAGTATGGATAACCCACCGGAACTTGTGATTATCGGAAAAGATAGATTTGACAAGAGACTGAGGAGAAAATTTCCGAATGTCTCTTAGATGAGAAAGGACCCATCTACAAAAGAGAGAAACTTTTTGATGAACTGAAAAAGGCAGATTGCCTTATATTACCATCCTTCAAAGAGAAGCAGGGAAAGGTCCAATTGGAAGCGAAAGCGGCAGGTGTCGTCCCTATTTGCGCAGATGGTGGCGATGTACACAGAACAGTCAAGAATTATTATGATGGTCTCCTTTTCAAGAAAGCATCCAGCAAGGATCTTGTCCGATGTCTGAGAGAAATATATGGGGATTTTGATCTTTACAAGAGATTACGGAAAAATGCCCTGAAAGAAGCTAAATTAATCTCAAGGAAAAGGCAGGCCTACATCATAAAAGAGATTGTCGAGAATTGGAACTACAACAAGTGAGGCTTCATGTCTTCTTTATGGTTCTTATGGCATACATTATGTTATTCTTTGTGAGTATCCTGAAGAACCAGAGCAATGTGATGTAGAGCAGAGTAAGTGCTATCTTAAGCACGACATCCATGATGATGCCTTGGAATATATAGAATCCTATCATCATAGCAGAATATGTGGCAATCAGTATCATTATCCTCCTTCTTGGATATCTCAGATGATGATACTTCTCTGAATAATGGATATTAGCGAATAGCATGAGAAGATGTATCAACACTGTGGCGATGGCTGCTCCCCATACATCATAAAGGGAGACAAGCACAAGATTGAATATAATATTGGTGGCGCCTGCCACCATGGTTATCCACATGATTATCATGGTCTTGTTCGCGAGCTGGATGCCTGTCCCCGTGAACGTCTTGGCTGCCTGTATGACGAATGCGATAGAGAGAAGATATACAAGCGGCATGTATTCAAGGTACTCGATGTTTGATACAAGCATCATCAGAGGATATTCTATGAAGAATGCGAAGACTATGGCCACGATCGACATCGAGACAAGGATGGCCTGATTAGCGTTTGTCACCGTCTTCTGCAAGACCTTCGGCTTCTCCTCATTCTTATATATGATTGGTCTGACTGCTGAGGTGAAAGGTTTTGTGAGGAACATGCCCAATGCACTTGTGATGAGATAAGCGAAAGAGTATGCCCCCACCGCTGCACTGTTGAGTAATGTCTGGATCACAATCCTGTCGCCGCCTTTTATCAGCTTGGCAGCGATCGTCTTGAATGCCAAAGGCGAGCCAAAAGACAAGTATCTCTTCATCAAGGAGGTTTTTGGTCGAGTGAATATCTGCTTAGATTTAAGGATTATAGCAAGAGAACCGAGCAATACATATGGTATGAGCATCCCTATGAAGAGACCATCAACAGTCATGTCCTGCACAAGTATAAAATAGAGGATCAATAGGATGGGACCTATGCCCACGAATATGGAAGTCAAAAAGAATCTTCCTGCCTTGCCCTTCATCATCAATTCTCTCTTAAATATGGTCACGAAGAACTGGAAGAATGCTATCGCTATCAATACA
>JBKGYM010000094.1:0-3776 GCA_046546115.1 Candidatus Woesearchaeota archaeon | reverse complement strand
TGTATCAATGGACGAAGGCAATTTCATCTGGAATGTATGGTGTTCTGATCAGATGGGCAACGCGGCATTCAATGATAGTAATTCAGGTTTCACAATCGATCGAACAGCACCTTCAATTGTCTTAGAAAGTCCATCAAACAATTCTGTGGTAAGTGATATGGATCTGTCATTCAGGTTCAATACATCTGATCAATCAGATGAATTGATCTGTGATTTGTCTTATGGTTTCCTTGGTGAGGAACCTATGGAGAACATCACGGACATCAATGCAACAACTGCTGAGATGACAGAGATATCTCGTAGCAATCTGTCTACAGGAGATTATGAATGGGAAGTTGATTGTGTTGATGAAGCAGGAAATGTTGGGAATTCTGGACAATCTTATTTCTCTATATCAAGGGATTCGTCCTTGGATATATTCAGTGATCATGACCATCATGCCAATCACAGTGTGCATGAAGTTTTGGGCTTCTATGCGAATTATACAAATTCTTCAGGGGATGTGATAGATGATGGGGATTGTGTTATGACATATAATGATACAGAAGACATGGATTTTAATGATACAACATCACTACATGAGCTATATAGAAGTTTTGTGACTCCATATAATCAAAGCTATGAGGTAAATTGTACCAGTGCTCTGTATGAAGATTCTGCCACTACTGCCCATTTCTATCTTTATCCTCTCTTAAACACCCTGGGCTCAAAATCAATACAATCTTTTGAAGAGAACCAATATCATGTTTCTCTAGATTATATGAACCGCCATAATACAACAGTGAGACTCATTCTTCATGATTTTCTCCCTGCAGATTTCAGTGCAGATTTCTCACAGGAACCAGATGATTCATCATCATTCATTGCGGAAGGGTTCATAGGGACTACATATAAATGGGAATTCATCCTCGAGCCATATGATCGTGGGAATGTGACATATAATGTGACTCCAGAAAAGAACGATTATAGATTATCTGGGCTATATATTGGAGCAATCTCTTCAATGATGTTAGAAGAACAATAGAAAGAAAAAAACAAAGTCCGAGGAAAATAAAAGATTCACTCGCTCTCTTCGTTCTCCGAGAAAAATTCGCTCAATTGTTTTGATTTGACCATTGCATTGTATGATATCTCCGACAAGCATTCCACCTCTTTTCAAAAAGAGTTGACTCTGCAAAATTTTGCAGAGCTCACCCTAAATAGCTTTAAACTCTCCTACAAAAATCATCTACTGAGAACCGTAAAATCTCCGGTTTTCTTATAGATAATCTTGAACAAGATGGTATATAAATAATGTTGTGATATAAAATATGTTTTAAAACAAATAGTTTGTGAAATACATCTTCAAAACATCATCCGCTTTTCTGAAAATCTATGATATTTACCAGCTCATCTTTGACCACGTCTCCATTTTCCGCGTCAACCCTTATGTTCAATGTGTTATAATCGCCGGTCAGGAAGGTTATATTCCACAATTGCTTACCATCCAGTCTCTGCAGAATGTATATTTTCTTTGATGCATTTTTTGAATATTTCTCTTTGAGCAGTCTTCTTGCGATTTCATCTGCTTCTTCAAAATCTATCTTTACATCTGTAGAACCTAACCCTTTTACAGTGCTGCCATCAGGCTTCTTGAGGACTTCTGCCTCCGGTATCAAGGTGACTTTGCTATCTGAGATTGTGAAAGATGACATGGTGCCTTTTGTCTCATTATAGTAGCCTACTTGACGATCCATGAGTGTATCGCCATCATACATTATGAATACATGAGCCAGATAGTCACTTTCATTATCCGTTCTCCACGATTTGAACTCTTCACTGTCCTCGACTAATTGAGTTATCTCTTTCACTTTCATGAATGAAAGGTTTTGAAGTTATTATAAAAAAATATCGTTTGGTGTGTTGCTGGATGAGATTATTTCAATCTTCTCATCATCTTCTGCATCAATATCAGAACACAATTCCAGTAACTTTATTAAATCAGGCCTTTCTCAAAGAGATGATGAAACATGATATCAGGATAACATTGATGCTTGTAGTGTTCTTTCTGGCAGCACAATATGTGGGACTTTTCATAACACAGCAGTATGTGACTGTTGAGCAGACCACTGATATCACGACTGGTAGGACAAGCTATAATGTGACCAATGTGACTGATCTTCCCATGGGTGTAGAGCGTGCTGATGTCTCAGAGGATTATTCCTGGTTGTACATCATGGTGGCAATCTTTGTTGGTACTGCGCTCATACTTCTTCTTGCAAGATTCAAGCAGAAGAAAGTATGGAAATTCTGGTATTTCATATCCCTTGTATTCATCATGACTTTTGCATTATATCCCTTCCTTGGAACATTGCCTTCAATATTACTGTCAGTCATCCTCGCTACCTTCAAGACATATAAGCAGAATTTTATTATACATAATATCACTGAGATCTTTCTCTATGGTGGTCTTGCAGCTCTGCTCGTGCCCATCATGAACATATTTTCAGCATTCGTGTTGTTGGTGATTATTGCCATCTATGATGCGATTGCTGTCTGGAAGTCCAAACATATGGTCACGTTAGCCGAATTCCAATCTGATTCTGATGTCTTTGCAGGATTATTCATACCATATTCTGCAAAACACAAGAAGAAGCCTCACAGAAAATCAGTTCCTAAAAGGGTATCAACAGCCAAAAGATCATCTTCGACTGCTACATCAAGAATACGACGTCAGAGCGATAGTATGGAGCGGGCAATCCTGGGAGGAGGAGATATCGCGTTTCCTCTTATCTTTGCAGGCGCTGTAATGAAAACCTCCGGTTTTACCGGGGCAGCCATCATCCCTCCTTTTGCAGCGGTTGGCCTTTTCATCTTATTGTACAAGAGTAAGAAGGGTATGTTCTATCCAGCGATGCCATTCATTTCAGCAGGTTGTATCGCTGGTTATGTGGTCTTGGCTCTACTGAATCTGATCCTATGAAAATTAATATCTTCTTGTGTAATCTCTGGGGTTGATAGAAAGGCCATCCTGCGCGCCTATCACATACACACCTGTCTCTCTGTGGATACGCCTTGCTATGAAGAGTGGATCGGATGAGATCATCTTAGAGCCGAATCCTGTAAGTATGGCCAGCCGCGGAATGCATTCATTAATCATCCTTGTAGCATCCAGGGTCGTCATCCTGGTGGCGTTCTCTTCATCCTCCGGATAGACCGTTTTTATGATGAGGATATCAACATCCTCTAGATTTCTCATCATCATCGGCATAAATTTTGTGTCTGAAGTGTACCCTACTGTGAAATCAGGTGTATAGATCTTAAGACCGAAACCTGTCGCATCATCCGATCTCGAAGGAATGGCATGGATGTCAAACTCATTGATGCCGACACGTTCACCTTGCTTGAGCACAATGTTCTTCTCAAGATATGATTTGTATCTCTTCCATAATATCGCATTCTCGTGCTCAGAGCCTTCTATGATTGACTTGGCTCCTATGAGAACGCCTCTTGTGTCCAGCCCATCATGTGTCATAGCAGAAACCATCGGGTTAGTATCAGCACAGTGACCCATATCATAGTTCGTCACAATAAGGGATATTGTGTTCCTCGGGTTCAGCTTAAAATTCTTGTATTGACATAATGTTCCGGGGCCTGGGTCTATATGGATCTGGCTCCCTTTATATCTTATTATAAAACCACCAGAAGCCTTCTGCTGCTTGTTGATAGCTGTCACATCGCCCGCTGTGCCTAAGAAAGTGATAGAGTCTTCCTCCATATTACCCCCAGAATCAGAG
>JBKGYM010000093.1:0-3874 GCA_046546115.1 Candidatus Woesearchaeota archaeon | reverse complement strand
ATATACCTTGAATTTGCTAATCTTTATCTCTGTGATTATGTTCAATTTCACCAATCTTGTCAAGATCCTATGGGCTGTGGCCATACTTACTTTGGAATATTCCGAGACTTCTTTAAGATAAAATTTCTTCTGAGCAAACTGAAAGAATACCCTCAAGACCCTCACAAGCTTATCATCAAACAAAGATTCTAGGAGATCCTTTTCACTCATAGAGAGCTAACAATCTCCTGATATAAAAACATTATCATTTTTGAAATATAATTTCATAAGTGATACTTATTTTCAATTTTGATAATGGAGCCCACAAAGAGCAATGAAGGCAATTTTAACTGAAAACCACAGAAAGGAATGAACAAACAAAAACAGTGATCAACTATAATAAGAAAATCATCCCCATGATGTGAATCTCAAGGCAGAGATATCTGAAAAACGCTCTATTGTCCGAATTTAACAGATACAGCCCCCTAAGAATTGAAAAAAAACTTGAGCATAACAAAACAGATTCTTTGGCAACGAAACATTTAAATATGAGCGAGTATCTTATTTTATAAACTGATTCGGGTTCAAAATCAGGCGTAGGAGAGTGTTTGTTGGTTATCTTAGTTCTTTACTAGGTGTAGGAATAGAGGTAGCCATAAATCATTCAAATTTATTTGAAAAAAAGAGAAAAGAGGGGACAGGCAAAATGGATTTTGTTATCGACAAGCAATCTAATCAGGAACAGAACCAAGACATGGACGTCGGGCAGGCGAACATCAAAGTCATAGGAACTGGTGGTGCTGGAAATAATATGGTCAACTGGCTATATAAGAAAGGCATCAAAGGGGCGACAATAATAGCAAGCAATACAGATATGCAACATCTCAACATAACTGAAGCTGATAAGAAATTCCTGATCGGGAAAGAAGTGACCCGCGGCTTGGGTGCAGGCGGTTATGCTGAAAAAGGTGCTGAAGCGGCCCAAGAAAGTCTTCAACAGATCAAAGAGACCCTCAGAGGGTCAGATATGATATTCGTCTGTGGAGGTATGGGAGGAGGTACCGGAACTGGAGCCTGTCCTGTGATTGCCCAGGTCGGAAAAGAGACTGGAGCAATTGTTATCGGTACCGTAACCATGCCCTTCAAGATAGAAAGAGCAAGGGTAGATAAAGCTGAATTTGGTCTGAAACAGCTTAGGCAAGCATGCGATACAGTGATTGTTATAGATAATAACAGGCTCGTCACCATTGCTGGCAATCTTCCTGTCCAGCAGGCGTTTGCTGTTGCGAATGAACTTATAGCGACCATGATCAAAGGAATTGTCGAGACAATCGCAATACCTTCTCTTGTCAATCTTGATTTCGCAGATGTCAAGGCTATAATGACAGAAGGTGGCGTAGCTGCCATAGGAGTTGGTGCTTCTGATACCAATAATAAAGTAGACGAAGCAGTCAAAGGAGCATTATCCAACCCACTATTGGACATCAGTTATGAAGGCGCCACAGGTGCCATAATACAGGTTTCAGGAGGTACTGACCTCACGCTAGAAGAGATCAACAAGATAGGAGAGCTTGTGACTGAATCAATGGACCAGGATGCCAATGTCATCTGGGGCGCAAGAGTGAGCGAAGAGATGAAAGGCAAATTGACTGTGATGACCATTGTGACAGGGGTAAAATCACCATGGATATTAGGAAAGGTGGATTACAAGAAACCTACAAGCGAAGAAGTCCAGATGAGCGACGAACTAGGTATCGAGATAGTAAGATAGTCCGCATCTGGCAATCAGAAGACATTAAAGCTCATACGAGACTTTCTTGCCTTCATTTTATTACCACCCCCGATGTTATATAATGAAGGCAACTATGTTTGGTCTTCATCACATGCTTCGGCATGTGGTGGAGGCTTTTTATTTTTCTTAAGATTTTTGATGTATCTCCTAAAGGTAATAATGAATCATCTATCAAGATATTCTCTTATCCTTGATTGATCAACGAATGCCCATCAGCTTACAATGTAACAAGACATCAGAATTCTCTCTTGATGAACTTCTTCTCCAAGTATTTCTTGATCTTCTTAGAAGCGGTCTCAACACTCTTCTCCGTACTCTTCTGCGCACCTTTCAATTCTCTCTTCAAGATATCAATCACATCGTCTGTGAGGCCCGATACCTGCTTCCTGATGATAACACTCCAATCAAAAAGGAAACCTGAGATATCTTTGCCATCTGAACCGAAAGCTTCAATGTTCATGATCTCTTTTATGGGTTTATTCTCCTTTTTTGACATCTCCTTCTGAGCAGGATAACCAAGCGTTATGACTGATTGAACTCTGGCAGAGTCAGGAACGCCTAAAAGATTAGCCATACCCTCTTCATCAAGTGCAGATACGACACATGAACCTAACCCAATATCAGTGGAGGCCAGCAATATGTTCTCCGCCGCTAAAGCACAATTCTGGACGGAATAAAGCTCTCCTCTCTTGCCAAAAAGACGCCTACTTATGGAATCGACTGAACATATGACTATATGCACTGGTGCTTCTGCCATCCAATACTGATCTCTGCATAATTTTGCGATCTGGTCCCTCTTCTCCTTATCTCTCACAACGATGAATTTCCAATTCTGTTTATCTCCAGCAGAAGGAGCCATCCCACCTGCTTCTACAACAGCACCGATGAGTTCACGCGGCACCATCTTGTCAAGATATTTCTTACATGAGCGACGCTTTGTAAGAACCTGCGCAAAGTCCATAATATGTATATGCATAATGATTATTTAAAGGTTTTCAACCCTACCCACATCAGTCAGCAGTCTACGGATAATCAATGCAAAAAGACGGATGAATAAACAGCTTTTTATATTCTCAGTGCTTTTTCAGGTCTATGTATTATTCAGATCTGTGTGATTATTACGATAAGATAGATTCTACAGCAAAAAGGCTTGAGAAAGTCGATCATATCGCAGAGCTCATACGAAACTGTGAATGTGATAGCTTAAGAGAGATAATCTTCCTTCTCCAAGGAAAGGCCTTCCCAGAATGGGATGAAAAGAAATTAGGAGTCTCCACAAAACTTGTGATGAAAGCTCTCAATGTGGCCACCGGCATATCCATGGATGAGATCGAAAAGGAATGGAAAAAGACTGGTGATCTGGGCAACACAGGAGAGAACATACTCAAGAATAAGAGGCAGCAATCACTATTCTCCTCAAGATTGTCCCTCTCAAAGGTTTTTGACAATCTCCAGAAACTTGCCTCGCTCGAAGGTTCAGGAAGCGTTGACAGGAAAGTGCAGCTGATCTCGGAATTACTGACGTCTGCATCTCCATTGGAATCCAAGTACATAATAAGAAGTGTGCTGGGCGAGCTGAGAGTTGGAGCATCACAAGGCACACTGAGAGATTCTATCATAAAGGCTTATTTCCCTGAGCCATACGAGAAGAGAGATTCTGAAAGAAAGGAAGAATATAAGGAGATACTGGACCTCGTACAGAACTGCTATGACATGACTAATGATTTCTCTAAGATTGTTGAGATCTTGGAAGAAAGTGGAAGAGAAGGCCTGGAAAAGATCTCGCTTGAAGTCTTCAGACCGGTCAACCCGATGCTTTTCCCGAAAGCCAAAGATATAACCGAAGCATTCAAGATTGTGGGGAAACCTGCGATTATCGAATACAAGTATGATGGATTCAGAGTACAGATCCACAAGAAAGATGATACAATAAAGCTCTACACCAGAAGACTGGAAGATGTCACAAAGCAATTCCCTGATGTTGTAGAGCAAGTATCACAGAACATCAAGATTAAAGAATGTGTACTTGATGCTGAGATACTAGGAAAAGATAAGGATACAGGAAGACTCCTGCCCTTCCAGAAGATATCACAGAGGATAAGA
>JBKGYM010000092.1:0-3882 GCA_046546115.1 Candidatus Woesearchaeota archaeon | reverse complement strand
CAGAGAGACGTACGACAAGGTCAAGACATTCATCAAATGATATAGACAAGACTCAAGTCAAGTTTTATATAAAGCCAGATGATTCCAGGATTGACTGGAGTGGGGTGATTGGATGCCAAAAGAACAAAAGACAAGATTCCAGAAGATGGAAGAGAGATTATCATACAAAAGAGAGAGTGCATGGAAAAGCTTCGACAAGAAGACGCATGATAAGATATTCAGTTTCTCAGATGACTACAAGAGATTCCTTGGAGACTCCAAGACAGAAAGGAAGTCTTCGGATAACATAAAGAGTTTATTGGAGAAGAAGGGTTTCAGGAACATCGATGATGTCAAGAAAGCAAAGACAGGTGACAAGCTATACAAGCAAGTGAAGGCAAAGACGTTGATAGCGTTCATTGTTGGGAAGAGAAAGAATGATCTTAGGATCATAGGAAGCCATATCGACTCACCAAGACTGGATCTGAAACCTTTTCCTCTTGCAGAAGATTCTGGACTTGCCACAATCAAGACCCACTATTATGGAGGGATCAAGAAATACCATTGGGTCAACCATCCACTGGAGATCCATGGTGTAGCACATACAGCAAATGGGAAGAAGGTTGACATCAGCATAGGCGATTCCGATGATGACCCCCGATTCATAATATCAGATCTTTTGCCACACTTAGCAAGAAAACAGATGGAGAAGACACCCAAAGAGGTTGTAGAAGGCGAAGAGCTCAAACTTCTCGCAGGCAACATACCTGTGGATGACGAGAACATAAAGAACAAAGTTAAGCTCATGGTCATGAAGAAGCTTGAAGAAGAACACGGCATCAAAGAAGAAGATCTTTGTTTTGCTGAGCTTGAAGCTGTACCTAACACCAACCCTATCGATATAGGTCTTGACAGATCCATGGTCGCTGGATATGGACATGATGACAGATCATGCGCATACACTTCTTTGAGAGCACTCCTCTCGTTAAAGAATGCAGGTAGCACGCCAGTAGCATTCTTCGCTGACAAAGAAGAGATCGGCTCAGTAGGCAATACTGGAGCAGACAGCATGATACTGAATAATTTTGCACATGATTATTGCAAGATGACAGGAATAGATACCGCACCAGCATCCCTCCTCGAAAACGCCAAGGCCATATCTGCAGATGTCACAGCAGGTGTAAATCCCAATCATCAGGACGTGCATGACCTGCAGAATGCCTCATTCATCGGTTTCGGAGTATCAGTAGAGAAATATGGGGGCGCAGGCGGTAAATACAGCACCAATGATACCCACGCAGAATACATGTCATTCATGCGGAATATCTTGAACAAGAATGCCATCCCCTGGCAGACAGGAGAACTCGGCAAAGTAGACATGGGTGGCGGAGGAACAATTGGTATGTTCATGTCAAAATTCGGGATGGACTGTGTTGACATAGGCCCTTGCGCATTAGGGATGCACTCTCCTTGTGAAGTCATGTCAAAAGCTGACATCTATGCCGCATACCTCTTATATAAGCATTTTTTCAGCAGCTGAACTTCCAGATTAATTTCAGGTGTTATATCATGGAGACCAGATCGGAGATCAAACTAGTATTGAAAGATATGAAAAAAAGCTTCAGCCATATGACCAACCACCTTGGTCTTTCTTTCACTATCGCTGTGCTTGACGCATTCTTTGTGGTCATGACCTCTTTCATATTAGGGCTTTTTTTCCAATCCATATACAGAGATGCTGGAAGACTCATAGAATTCTTCGTCAAGAGTCAGGATGGTGTGCCCAAAGAGGAACTTGTCTCTATCATCCCTTCACAAGAAGCATTCTATTCAATCCTGGGCAGTATGTTCCTGAACGCAACACTTTTCTTTGTCATATTGTGCATTGTCTGGACACTCATACAAGGTCTGATATGGCACATGACATACAGGATCAGTGAGCATGAGAAAGGGCCAAAAATATGGAATTATATGAGAAGATTCGCGAAATCGAATATTCTGATAGGACTTGTGACTTATATTGCTTTGTGCGTCTTTCTGGTCATAATAATGACACCATTATATTCACAAAGCGTCAATGGGAGCATAATGATGGTAAGTATCCTTGGCATCCTGGCCCAGGCATACTTGATTGTCTTAGGGTTGGCCTTTGTCATCATCACATCCGTGATATATTCTGCGATCTTCACAAAAAAGAGTTTCAGCAGATACAAGGAAGAGATAACCTCAATGGTGTTATCAAGGAAGATCCTGCCCTTCATCGGAATCACGATGATGACCATTGTTGCGTTTGTGGTAGCAGATCTTGCACAGAAAGCGTTCCATGTACTGCCAGAAAAGTCGATGATCGTATGGATTGACCCTAGCATAGTGATAGGGTTCATCCTCGTGTTCGGCATCCTAGTGATGTATAGGCTTGTCATGCTCAAGACATTCGAGAGATTGCTCAAAGGCGATAAGAAGAAAAAGTGATCAACATAGGTCAACTATGTTTCCTGTTGATATCATACAGGGCGACAATGAAGAGTGATTCTGACCAGCCCAAAGGAGTGTTCTCATTATACTTGTCAGAATTGGAATAATAAAGCTCGGGGATCTTCCCCGTTCTGGTCATTGTGCTCATCGCTCTTTCGGTATACTCCTTAGCTTTCTTATGATCCCCCATCCGCTCATATATGATCGCCAACCAGGAAAAACCGAAAGTCCATTCCGCCTCTTCAGAGTATCCATCCGGATTCTTGTTATAATAATAATCGTTCTTATACCTTATGAGCCCCTTGCGACGGACAAGATGATACTCTGCATTTCTTAGGATCTCATCACGCTGTCTTTTGTTCACAACATCATAAGGCCAGATCAATGATAAGAGAGCCAGATCAATGAATTTCTTCTTCGACTCACGTGGTAAGAGTATGCTCAAAGTCCGTCTCCCTCTCTCTATAAGACCTACTGGTATCTCCACTCCCTTGACATTACTTATATTCCTGAGTCCTGCCACACATGCGCCCACAGATGATGCATGGACCTCCTCATTCTCTTCCCAGATCCCCGAATCCTCATCATGCCAGTATTGCACACTCGCGAGGTATTTGACCAATTTATTCACGATGCGAAGATCATCTTGGGTCTCGATTATATTTACACCTTTATGATGCTCCAGTTCACCGATCTTGTAAAGGATCGCTCCGATAGAATCATTCTGCTTGTTCCCCCAGTCCTCCCAGAACTCGTCAAAAGTCTCTGGATGAAAACGAGCATGTATATATTCATGCCTGTATCTTGGCTTTCTCATGATAGCATAATCAATCTTATACTCATGCTTCAGGAAAATATCCAGAAGAGCACGGTAAGTCTTCTTGACAACATCCCAATGATCCAGCACTTCGAAAGCGAGGCATTCATAGAAATTGTCACGTAGCCAGGACTTGTTATAGCCGGTCTTCGCATCCTTGCGTGATGCTGCAAAAAGACCAGATCTGTACTGCAGATTCTTCAGTATTTTCAGATGCTGATCAATGAGGTGTTTCTTATCCAGTCTTCTTGATACCATAGATGCTCCACCAACTCAACATATCATAATGGATTATATATCTTACGCTTCTCATACGGAAGCTTCACATTCATCATTCCTATCGTCATCATACACATATTCACATATGCTCTCATTGCCGGTTTCTGAGGCAACATCGATGATGCAATCATAGACATCATCTTCCGTATCATCCCAATAGACACTCAAATACTTACATCGCTCATAATCATCATTGAACTCAATGAGCTGGAGATAACAGCTCCTGTCATCACCACAATCCTGATATAGTTCATCATCCTTTTCCTTGAGATATATCATTATCAAAAGCTCTTCAATGGTCTCGTCAACACCATCCGATACGACAAGGGAGA
>JBKGYM010000091.1:0-4068 GCA_046546115.1 Candidatus Woesearchaeota archaeon | reverse complement strand
CGGGTATAGAAGCTATAGAGCTCGCCAGGGTTGTTGATAGAGGAATCAGGGAGAGTGGAGCTATAGATACAGAGAAGCTTTGCATAGAGTCTGGAAAGAGTGCATGGACAGTCATTGTAGACATCTGTACATTGAATAATGATGGTAATCTCCAGGATGTTTCGGCTATGGCAGCGCTTGCTGCATTGCATGATGCAAAATTCCCTAAGTTAGAGACTGTCAATGATTCCCTACAGATTGATTATAAGACAAAGACAGACAAGAATGTGCCAATCAATGCAGTTCCTATAACCGTGACTGTATTCAAGCGTGGTGACCTCATGTATGTTGATCCTACAGAATCGGAAGAAAAGCTGTATGATTCAAGGTTGAGCATTTCAGTTTTAGAGGATGGCAAACTGTGTGCACTCCAGAAAGGTGGAGAGCATACTCTCTCTGTCGATGATATAAACTCTATGGTTGATCTGGCAGTAAAGAAATCTGATGAATTACGGAAGGCTCTCTGAGCTTTCTATTTTTTTGTTTTTGTTTCACGCATGAGGATAAGTTTTATAAACAAGACCGCACCAACAGGTATCTATAATGGCAACAAAGAAGAAAGATACATCTAAGGAAGAGCTGTTGAAGAGGCTGACAAAATATGAGAAAGCCCGCCTTATAGGCAGTCGTGCCCTTCAGATTTCCATGGGAGCACCCTTCATGATAAAATTATCGAAAAAGGATCTGGAAGCTCTCTCATATAACCCTATAGAGATCGCGAAAAAAGAACTTGAGAAGGATAAGATTCCTATAGAGGTTGTCCGTGAAGTGACAAAAGCTAAGGCACGTGGATGATATTTATTTCTTATGATTCAGGGCTCTCAGATATTTTCATTTAATTGAGTTTTTCTTCTATTGGCTGTTTTCAATATCGATCTTCACTTTTTGTCCTTTCTTTATATCATGTTTTTCTACTGATCCTGAATTGATTTCAAGCACTCTGTAGGATTCTCTGCTGGGATTCATCAAAGGACATGGCTCTTCTTCGCAAGGTTGAGCATTCTCAAATATATATATTATCTCAAGGTTCTTGTCTATCCAGATTATATCGAGAGGTATGTGGCTATTCTTCATCCAGAATGAGTGAAATCCCGGTTCATCATATATGAACAGCATTCCTATGTCCTCATCAAGTTCTTTTTTCTCCATAAGACCTTTCTTTCTCTCTTCCAAACTGTCTGCCACAACAACATCGAAGCAGGTATCTTCTATGCATACTCTATTGGTATCATCAGCATTTTCAACATCTCTTTTATCCATTGATGATGAGGAGATTGCTAGAATGAGCAGAATGAGGACAATCAACCCAATATTCTTCTTATGAGGGTTTTTCTTCAGATATCTTGAATTTCTTGAGTATATCTGCTTCACCATTTTTGTTGAGTTCAAGGTGATTATATATGTCATTTCCATAATATTTAAATACTTTTTATATATTAGAGATTGTATGAGGTCATTTCATCTTATCAAAGGCAAGAAAGCGCAGCTGATGCAGCTGGAGATGAAGCTTTTCCTGATTGGTTTTTTGGTTGGATTTGTCCTGGCTTTGGTTGTATTATCTGTTCTCTCGCTCACAGGTAATCTACCGGATTTCATATGCAATTTCTTGTGTTGATAAAAACGATATTTTTTTAATCTGAAGTAGCATCTCATTTGTATGGATGACAGGGTAACCAAAGGGAAGATTGAGAAGTATTTTGACGTGACAGGACGGGCATTGAAGAAGGTTAAATTTACTGAACTCACAGATTCAAAGCGCAAAGATGCCGACGATTTCTTTGATATGGCTACAAGATATTATTCTGATGCAGAATATTTCTATAAGAAAGGGGATGTTGTGAATGCATTTGCTGCCCTGAATTATGCCCACGGCTGGCTTGATGCCGGAGCACGGATCGGTCTTTTTGATGTGGATCACGATAATACCCTCTTCACAGTTGATGATAGATAGGTCTATAAAGGAAAAATATAAATAGCAATTAGATATGGGAATAATTATGTCGTTAATAAGATCAAGAAAAGGGCTTCTGGATAATGTGGGTGAATGGTTCTTCCCTGCTTTGATTGCGTTAGCAATAGGTTTTGGCGTGGCATATCTGATGTCTAAAGGCACGATTCCTGATTTGCTTAATCTATTCTGAAGGCGATGTCCACTAATTTTTCTATACCTCTAGATTAGATTGAGGTGGTTTCTTGATTCGCTTGAGATAATATCATGTTAAAATATAATGTGATATTGGCTTCTGTCGCCGTCAGAAAACAAAGAAAAAAAAAAGGGGATCAATAGAATCTTGTCCTGCCTCTCCTCTTTGTACCGGTTGCGACAATGACCAGTACAACTATACCAATGAGCATGAGCACATTAAGGGTTGCGAGCAGCACAAGATATATCGTGTCCTCATCGTCTTCAGGTTCCTTTCTTGGAGGACGTTCGACCGGAGGGGGTGTTGGTTGTTCTTCTGGGTCTGTTATGATAATCCCATTACTCTCTTCGTCTTCCTCTGGTTCGTCTCGAGGACATCCAAGAACTTCAAGTTTCAGTTGTTCTGAGACCTGCTCTGACCCATCCGCATGAACCTTTACATCCACATAATATGTGCCTGGTTCAGCGTCTTCAGTCACATTGAAGGAGAATATCTTCTCATATCTTGCTCTCCTACTATCGTATTCTATGGAATCGAGAGCAATGTCACTTTCTTCCCTGTCTATACCTAGCTCATCATTCTTCACGCTGACCCTGACATCATCCAGATCATTCATGCCTATGTTATACATATCAATCTCTACACCGCTCCTTGTATTGGTGCAGCTTACCCTTTTTCTTGTAACTTCTAATGTATTCATGTACAATTCATTGTAGTACCTGAGAACATCAACATTGAAATTCAGATCATCTTCATGTACAGTGCCATTCTTATCTACACCTGAAACAGTTATCTCACCATCGTAATAATCTTCATGAGCGTCGAATGGGATCTCGAACCTGAAACTGAATATTCTCCTGTCACCTGGGCTTAACGATGATATTCTCTTATTCTCTTCTACATATCCGCGCCTTCCTGAACCAAGCCCTTCAATATACAGCTCTGCTTCAATATCCCGGATACGAAGTCCATCTTTTCTCTCAAAGTCATTCTCAATGCTGACCTCGACTTCAATTTCATCCATTGGGTATAGTTCTTCGTCAAACCATCCATCGTCTATCTTTACCCATCTTCCATCATCGACTCTTGCATAAACTTTTTCTATGGTCAGATTAGAATCAGAAGCGTATGCCTGGACACCTGACAGTACAAGTGTCAGCAACATCATGAGTATGAACATTCTTGTTTTCATCTTTGCCCCCTTTTTCTCTCGTATAGATTATATTTCATTATACATAATGATGTATAGGAGTGCCAAAAATGAATATTTAAACCTTTCGTTATTCCATAGTGATAATGGTTTTTTACCAAGGCAGCATCACCAAATAAAAACCTTTATATATTGGTATGCAAATTAGTATACTGACATACATGACTCTTCGGAAAGACATCTTTATGCCAGTACTTGATTCTTTGAATATCTTCAAGTATGGAAAACTCAAAGAGAGGCCATTACGGTTCTCCATTGGGCATTTCTTCTTGGTCTTGTTTCTATCTGTTGTGATTTCAGGGATCATATATGTGCCCACTGTTATCTCTTTCTCAAACTCTGTGAAAGAGTCATTGGGAAATTTTGAGCAATTCACTCTCAATCCAAGCATCGAGACAAGTGAACCTGCAATCATATGGTCTGATGATTTTCTTGTCTTTGACACCACAGGTAATATGTCTGCTAACGCTTCACGGTTCTATGTCGATGGTGATTACTTCTATTATGACCATGGTGAGAAGGCTCGGGATCTAGCAAAGGCTGGTGATCTCACTAATAACAGTGAACTGTTAGGCAATCTTATTCTCTATCTTGCTTTCATACTTTTACCCTCATTCCTAATGACTTACTTCATAGTATCTTTTTTCCTCCTTGCGACCATTATCCTATTGACGG
>JBKGYM010000090.1:0-4225 GCA_046546115.1 Candidatus Woesearchaeota archaeon | reverse complement strand
GACCTCTGTGAGATCTTTCTTGACAATATCCACGCCTTTCTCTATATCATATATGTCCTTTGTCTTCCTGGCAAGCTCTTCTTCTGTATCTTCAGTGTCCTTGATCTTCTCTTCGAATCTCTTGAGCCTTTTCTGTACATCTTTCCTTACTCTCTCAATCTCGTCCTTGTTGGCGAAAGATGATTCCATTGCGTCCATTATCTGATAGATCTCTTCTATATCATGCTGGTTGTTCTCGACTGACTTTGTCGTAGCGAACTGTTTCTTCATGTCCTCAAGACTCTTCTTCAGTCCATCCATCTCCTTGAGTTCTTTCTTCAGCTCATCTATCTCAGATATCTTGGACTTGAGCTCCTTAAGACGTGTTTCTATATCTGATTCCAATTGGTTCAAGTCGTCATCCATGCTCTTGACAGAATCTTCAATCTTCTTGGCCCTGCTGTCAGGAATGGATGTTGCCTTCTCGATCACTGACCTTATCTCTGTCTCGCTCTTCTTCAGCTCGTTCTTCGTAGCCACATTCTGCATGGACTTATCCAGCCGGTCAGCGAGCGCATCAAGATCTCCATGTTCAATCTTCTGGTTCAGTTCTTTGGCTATCTTCGCGATCTCATTCCTGAGCTTCTCATCCCTGTCTCTCAGCTTGTTCATATCTCTTGCAACATCTGAGAATGCCTGTTTCAACGATCTGTTGAGTTCTGTAAGATTTTCTTTGACCATAATATCCACTCACCTTATCATTACTGTTAAGTGGTGTGAGAATTATTGAAGTTTATTTAAAGGTTTTTATTGTTCTCATAGGAATTCCATCGACAGGAAGCTTACTGTATTCTCTGTGTCCTTATCTACATAATCTGAACGGTAATACTGGAGCAGTTTACTATCATATCCGCCCAGAAGCAGCATAAGGAGCGCTATTCCCAGATGTCCAGGTATGTTGGCTTTCTCTCTTTTCACGAAATCGAGGACATCTTTCCAGTCTCTTTTCTGTATGGCATCGATGATGTGATAATCTATGTTCTCTATGCTCTCCTCTATATTGTATATGAATGGCTTATAGTCGAATCTCTCCCCGAACTCGGTCAGGTTCGTGCTGCAGACCATGCAATATTTTCTTGATTTTTCTCTCAGGATCTTCTTCAGGAAATGTGCTAATACTTTCAGTTGCTCTTCAGTGACCTCACCCAACTCAATACATACGACCCTGAGCTGGGAGAGTTTATCTCTAGATGCATATTGGAGGAATGGGAGTTGTACTGCTATGGAATCGTTGATCTCTCCTGTCTCATCTTTTGTGGCGATCCCACTCTCATTGGCCAGAGCAGAAGTGATCTCATTATCTGTCCTTATTGTCCCGAGAGGTGTCATGATATCTCTCGTTATGAGGGAACTATCACCATTCGTATGCCCGATGATCACATAGACATCCTTGAAACAGGTCTCAGCAATCTCCTTGTATGCCCACGCCATAGAGAAACCCGCTAATCTGTATTCATCTTCTGGCACCAATATGCCAGAGATCGTATCATCATTATCTCTGGTCTCTGGTAAAGTCCCGGGCCCGGGCTCTTCAAGAAAACAGCTTTCAATCTCTCTTGTCAGCTCGTCGAACCCTTTTGAGAAAATATCTCCTGGACCTTTCTTCATGGGCCAGGGATAGTTCACTTATTTTTATAACTAATGTACACTTTCACATATATTCTAAAGCTTTCGCGATCAGTTCAGGCAGCTTGACAGCTTCATCCTTCTGTAACCGTCCCAGCTTTGAGAACATCCACTCGCCAGTCTCAGGATTCCTGTTCTTTCTGCCGATCTGGAGCTTCGGTGTGCCTTCATTATAAGAGAACACACTAACTATTATCTTTGTAAGTTCAAACTCTACTTCTTCTGAGAAGATCTCCTTGTCAAGACTTTTATCGAATGCCATATTGAGAAAAACCCCGTCACTATTTTAAATCTTTTTGTTGATCCTATAAGAATTGGGAAATGCCGACCATCACAAAACCCATGACCAATGCAGTGTAGTATACTTCCCTGTTCCATACTAATATCTTTCTCCCATCGAACATGCCAAATGGGATCAAGTTGAACATGCCTAGCCAGGAATTGATGAATGCGGAATATGTACCTAGTATTCCTAAGACGCTTCCGCTGAAGATGATAGCTACCGGTATAGATACTGCAGCCAGAGCTAGATTCACTCCAGGTCCAGCGAGTGAGACCATCCCGTGTTCTTTCCTTGACAGGTGGCCCCTTATATGGACTGCTCCCGGTGCTGCAAGGATGACCCCCATGAGAGAGACGAACATCATCATGAGAAGCATGGAATTATTTGCCCTGAATTCTGCAGCACACCTATACTTTATCGCCATGTATTTATGCGCGAGCTCATGCAGCAGGAATGCTGCTCCAACCACTACAGCAGAGACAATGAAGCTCATCATGAACTCTTCAAAACTACCCATCATGGTCGCTCTTGCTATACTGAAAGCTATTGTTATCGCAACCCATGCTTTCAGGAGATCCACTAATTCTGTCTTAGAGAATGCGAAACCTTTGGGCGTTATGTCTTTCATACTACCCAGAAAACTGTACACTATAAAAAATTTATGCAGTCATCTCTTGAATTCCCGTCTTATGCTGACCTTCTTATCCAGGCCTGAATAGCGTAGCTGTTCTGCTTTTTTCTGTGCATGATCAAGAAGAATGCCAGTATCCACGTTCTTGAGAAGATTAGTGTCCATATCCTTTATGTTCTCCTTGGCCAGTTTTGGTAATCTCAGATTTATCCCTTCCATAGCTCAGATGAAATGGACACTATATATAAATATTTTGATGTTCAGAAACCTTCCACTTGCCGGGTGAGCATCATGAACTTCTTCTCCGGATTGAATCCGAGATCACTGAGGAGCTGGATATTCTCCTTCCCTAGCTCACTTGTGTGTAGTGCGATATCAGAGATGTTCATCTTCTGGCATTCTTCATAATGTTTTTCGATGAGACCTTGCACAATATTCTCTTTGTCATAGTCCTGATGGATGGACATATGTATTATGTTGGAGAACTGTATCCTTGCGTCAGCTTCTGCAAGAAGGTACCCCACTATCTCTTTCTTATCAGAGATGGCTATGTACACGAGACCGGTCCTTATGATTGACCTGAAGAATTCTCTTCCCAGGCTGTGGCCGAAGACTGTCTTCGACTCCACAGTCGATGCTGAGAACGATTGGAGCGACTCAACATCTCTCTGGGTGGCCTTTCTGAACTTCATGGTCTGGGAGAACAGTAACGTCTATAAAAAAGTTTCTTTACTCTAGAATAGGATTCAGAAGCTGATGCTGTCCAGTATGCTATGGGCGTCCGATGATGATTCTATGTCTTCCAGCGCAACCTTGTTCATGAA
The DNA here is from genome assembly GCA_046546115.1 of Candidatus Woesearchaeota archaeon. Classification (GTDB taxonomy): domain Archaea; phylum Nanobdellota; class Nanobdellia; order Woesearchaeales; family CAZJJJ01; genus CAZJJJ01. The sequence continues at coordinate 822 of JBKGYM010000090.1, read as the reverse complement.
TCTTGTCCTGAGCTGCAATCTCTCGTTGTTGGTCACTCTCGCTATAGCATCCACTTTGATTAGTCCGTAGGGATACCCCAAGAAGACGGGGTCTGCTGAGATGCTCGCCAGATCCCCCAAGACCTTATGCAGATCCACCATCTCGAACTTGTTGCAGATCTCTATCCTGAAAATCTTCTTTGCTGACTTATGGAGTTTCGCATAGATGATGTCTGCATTGAATGTCTCATCGTGATAGCTCAATACAGGACCATAAAACCACATCTTATCCCTCATCTTTGATCTGCTTTCCAGTCTCCTCAGTGAGAATGTTATGTCCTGGCCTGTATCAGTGAGCATGCTTGTTGTCTTGGGAAAACCAATGAGCAGTATCTCTCTCTCCATGCATGATGATATCAAAGAGTGCATCTTCTTATGTTCGTCTGTGTGTGTCGCCTGGAGTGATCCATCGAGCAGGAGTATGCTCTTCTCTGCTCTCTTTGTCATCTCTTCTGCGAACTCCAGTTCCGCGAATCGCAGGATCATGCTTGTGAATCTTGAGATCGATCCATTGTTCAATCCGTCCTTAAGCGATGGATCCTCTATGTTCGCCTTGTAACTCTTTGGAGTGGACTTCCTGTCAGAGGGAAAGACTTTTGCGATATAAAAGAGCTTATCATCTTCTTCCACCATCTTTGATAGCACCAGGAAATCTCTGGATTCAGATGCCTCTTTCCTCTTGTTGCTGTATGAGACCATGGCTAGTCTGAGCTGGTGTATTGAGACGGAGGGTGATATGATTATCTCAGACATGCCACCGTCTATGAACATCATGCTCATCCC
>JBKGYM010000089.1:0-4252 GCA_046546115.1 Candidatus Woesearchaeota archaeon | reverse complement strand
GTTGGTGTGCTGGAAGAGAGCAGACACATCATTCAAAGAAGATATGACACCAACTATTGCAAATGCACCCACTGCTAAAGCACTTTGCTTTGTTATTTTTCCATCTTCTTGAGAGAGAAAATCAGAAACCTTCTTCTTGAACTTAGGAAGCTTACTATTCATACTAATTCACATAGCAAACCAATATTTAAAATTATCTATAATGACAAGTCAAATCATAAATACACATTGACAAGGATCATCTTTGATATATATAAAGTGGTAATATAAAGCCTCGAAAACTCACTTCTGCTTTTCAGGGGAATATCTGAAAAATGCTTTAAATGTTTATAATGACAAAAAAAGAGGCAAGACAGCTATCAACCTTAGATAGGGCATGATGCTCGCCTTGCTTTATTATCGTTCTTCAAAGCATACAGACTCATTGACTTCATGTTCTAGTACCTGTTCATTCCTAGATCTTCTCCGAATTGGGTAAGGCCATTTAGAGAGGATCTCTTTTGCTTCTTCATCATGCAGCATCTTATCCATGATGTATTCAAACATGCCCTTATGGATCTTGCACCTATAATTTGCAGGGATATTCGTGATTAAGCCTTTCTCAGAATTATATATCTCCAGTGGACATATACCGCAAAACGCAGACCAAGGACAACTATCACAGGTAGCATCTAGATTGGATATTGATTGCAAAGACTTTGTGGCCGGACACGAGAGGAGATCCTTATATTCAGAACTGAAGACATTACCTATCTTGAAATCTTCCATTGTCCTGGCCTCATCACAAGTATATATAGAGCCATCATGATTATAGACTAGCTGAACAATGACTGCACCGCAAGGATTCTGCATCTCAGAGTATCCTGGATCAATACCGACAATAAGCTTATATAGGATCATTGTTGCTAAGTCTTCTCTCAAAGCAATACCCTTCTTGTTCAACTCAATCAAGTATTCCATAACATTTCTCCAGGATTCAAGAAACTCATCTGCTGAGTATGACATCTTCTCCCATATATTCGATGCGAATCCAAAACGTCCTATGTACTTGAACCTCAAATTTCTCAGATTAAGACTAGCATACTCATCAACAATCTCCTTCCATTGACTGAGAGAATCCTTAGTTATCACAGGTATGGCATTGACATTATGGAACTTACGTTCCTTGAGATGTCTCAACTTCTCAACAACCATACTATAAGAACCTGTATTATTTTTTGTAATCCTTCTATGACGATCATGAAGCTCTTGTGGGCCATCCAGACTCAAACAAATGCCAACCTTATGATCCTCAAAAAATTGTATCATCTCTTCTGTGAGATATAGGCCATTTGTCACAATTGAGAATTTCACATGCTTATCATTTGTTTCAGCAAATTTCTCTGCCCTCTCAACTGCTCTTCTCACAAGATCGAAACGAAGAAGAGGCTCACCACCTGTGAACTCGATAGTATATATATCAGAGGGACTCTTAAAAACAAAATCTATTGTCTTGTCCAGTATCTCTGGAGTCATATCCTTATCTTTTGCATCAAGCGGAGAACGGAAAGCATAACAATATCTGCAAGTAAGATTGCACCTCAAAGTGGGCACCAGGATGTGGAGAGATGTGCCCTTGTTCAGGTACCAATAATAATCGTTAATCTGCCGAGGGATATCCTCCATATTGTCGTCCGTCAGTATCATCAGGTTCTCTTCCAACTTACGGAATAGCTCACCAGTCAATCTGCCAAAAGAAAGTTCTTCATTCTCTTCCTTTGTGAGAAAAATCCATTTGCCATAATCGTTCGTCAACAGGACACCGTCCTTGTATCGCCTTCTCCGTAAATTAAGTCTCTTATAATCCTTTCCAAACACATATCTCTCCTTGTCCATTGAACAATCATCCTTCATCATAATAAAACGCGTTCTTGAATAACTATAATAATGTTTCATAAAGTGATGACCTAAATGCATCAAGGATCAGAGTTTGGTTCATCATCATATGACTCGATGTGAACATCCTCGAAAGATTTTTTCAAGAGAAGCGCTTTCGAAATCTTTTCCTTATCGGAATCTACTGCATGAAATGTCTGGTCAACAAGATGATTAAGGAATGTCTTTGCAAGCCCACCCAGTTTTTCTTTTGTATTCATTGTATCGTCTTTATAAGATAAGTACACAACAACCTCAATCTCGGGATCCCCATCAAGATATATATAAGAAGTTTTCATCATCTGATGTGCTGCTGAGTATACTGATTCAAGATTATACAGATCAGGGTTCAACACCAACTTTACAAGATCACCTTCAATCGTAAAAATATCCATCATATCCTCCATAACCTGACAATGAGCAAACTTAGATTGACAGACACAGGTGTTAATCTGGATTTTATATAAGTTTCCGTCCTCTCTGGGAAATCTGTTCAAAACTTCTCAGCTTGACCAACATCTCATACATGCCAGCGCAACTATTTCTATATTTACAATCTGAACAAGCAGCGATCCTTTCCTTGTATAAAGTATCATATGCAAAACGAACGTATCTCCTGAAATCTATTTTCCAAATGCTAGTGGTCTTATCAAAATTAAGAGCGTCTAACCACATAGTATGCAAGAAAGGATCTCTCATGAAATAATTAGAGAACTTCTCGATGAAATGATCTGAGAAAAGACAAAGAGGGATATTCTCAAAGGTCAGATTGATGTCTTTTTCATCACACATGCTGATCAACGGATGAAATCTATTTTCAAGTGAATCCATCTCTGGTACCATATCATGACTATCGGTCAGACTCACACCTGTATTCCAGTCTAAATTTCTGTGGACAAAGTGATGCGGATTAAATGCAGTTACATTTATTCTCTGGATTCCTTTCTTGTTGAGATACTGAATTATCTGAGGTAACTCATTTTGATTATGTCTTGTCAGAAAGATGTTTACACGCACTTCGCCTTTTTTTTGCAACAATCCAATAGATTGCAACATCCCATCCACATCCAGACCAAACATCTCTGATAATGAAGTATCTAGACTGACAAGATCAAATTCAAAGCGTATCTTGTCCCTGGATAGACTACACCAACTATCAATTGTCTCACAAAGCTGTTCAGCATCATGAAAATTCCTGAAGACAATGTAATCCTCATCTTTATGATAATCCTGCATTTTCCTTAAAAGTGGCATTGTTTCAGGTTCAAAAATGAGTTTACGGACTGGAAAATCAACAGCCGATAATTTTTGCAGAGCGTTCGCATCATCGCTCCTGATTATAATATCAATCTTTTCCATGGAAGAATTCTTAATGTTGATGGATGAGTATATCTTCTCTAAACTATCACAAATGAATTGCATCCTGCAGAATCTGCAATTATCCCCTTTACAATGTGCTGGAAAATCCTTAGGAGGCCTCGCAGTAGAGAGCGCCTGCTCAACCAGCTTTTCAGAGTCTTGTCTATAGAACTCATAGCCCTCCATATACTGGAGCGGAACTCTCAATACCCAACACACCTTGCCATATTCATAGCATCTATCCAAAGCCCTCTGAAGATATGGAGATACATTTTCATACTCGGGCATCACAGATGCTTGATTGATTGCAGCATTTCCTTTCATTGCAGGCCCCATCAGATCCACATCGCCCTTAAGCCCGAATCTTTCATGGACCATATCAATCATCTCTGGTAGATATTCATAGTTCTGTGAGAATATACCGATGTCAACACTGATTATGATATTGTATGATCTGAGATTCTCGACAGCTTCAGTAATCTGTCTAAAAGCTCCTTTATAATTAACTAGCTTATCATGTATCTCAGCATTGGGACCATGGATAGATAAAGTCACTTCAGATAGGCCTGCTTTAACAGCTTTTTTTGCAAAATCACCTATGGAAAACATACGTCCGTTCGTGACGACCTGGATGATATTGAAACTTTGGGCAGCACAATAACTGATTATTCTCAGAAAATCAGGATGTATGGTCGGCTCACCACCAGAAATTATCACTTTGTCCACACCTCTCTGTGAAGCAATATCAATCTCCCGGGTTATCTCTGAATAATCACGATGCCTTGCATTGGGACGGTATCCTTGTATGCAGAAAATACAATTATTGTTACATCTAAATGTTATTGTGATGTGTGCCCTGTCAGTCTCTTCACAGATTGTCGTATGCTTCGACATTCTATCGGTGGGACTTTTCTGTTCCATAACCATATCAGATAAGAACTTTAGACACCTTATAAACTTTTTTTGGTGGACCACATAT
>JBKGYM010000088.1:0-4296 GCA_046546115.1 Candidatus Woesearchaeota archaeon | reverse complement strand
CCTTGGAAGCTGCTTGATCTTGTATTCAAGCTGCGCTGCTTCTACCTTATCTTTTGCTCTGATCGCATGAAGTACTCGTTGGAAACCTTTGTGCTTAACATATTTGCTTCCAGCTCCCTTCTCGTGAGCTGACATCCGTTTTTCAAGATCGTTTGTGATGCCTGTGTAAAGGGACTCATCCTTACACTCGAGTATGTATACATACCAAGATTTCTCCATATTAAGCTATTTGTTTTTCTTCTTTTAAGTATTGCTGTTCTTCTCTATGTGTATAATGCAGATATACTCATCTTCTTTGTATCTAGATATCTATGATTCCATGCTGTATGTCTCTCAATGTCTGAGGATAGAGGATATGCTCAACTTCTTTCACTCTCTCAGATAATGTCTCCGGAGTATCTTTCTCGAACACAGGGACCTTGTATTGCGCCAATATCCTTCCCCTGTCATATTCATTATCAGCTATGTGCACCGTTGCGCCACTCTCTTTCTCACCTGCTTCAATGACAGCTTCATGTACTTTCATCCCATACATCCCTTTGCCTCCATACTTTGGGAGAAGTGATGGATGTATGTTAAGAGCAGTATACTGAGAAATAACATCTTCTTCTAGTTTCTTCATATAACCCGCGAGTATTATGAGGTTCACATCATGCTTCTCAAGTGTACCAAGAATAATTTCCTCATTATCTTTGCCAGGTATCCAATATCCTGGGATATCTCTGCTTTCAGCTATTCTAAGCACATCAGAACTTTTATTATTGCTTATGATGACACTAGGGATGATTCCCTCTAACTTTCCTTCATCTGCTTTATCTAATATTGCTTCTATGTTGCTTCCCTTACCTGAACCGAACATTGCAATCCTTTTTTGATTCATATTGATGGGGATGTGCATAAGATATAAAAATCACTCGGACCATAGAAAAGTGTTCAATCTTCGATCTATCGATGTGGTCTGGCTCAAAAACTTGTGTCATTCAATCATATGTCGTCAAAAACCGCAAATTCTTATTAATATCCTATGTTGTCCATATGGGATATGCCGAACAATGGGAATAATCTCGAAGATGATATCTTAACTTTCGGTGACTGCTTTACATTGGCAGAAGTGTTGAAAAGCCAGATGAAGGATCTTGATAGCTTGAGAATATATGTTGAAGGTCAAGATAGAGGGACAAAGCTATTCTATACATGTGATTTTGAAGATGAGAGATACATAATTTTTTGTGATGGGAAGACCGAAGATGATCCCCATTCTTTGAGTGATAGGATGGTTAACCATCTGCATCTACAAAAAGAGAGATCCTATGGGGTTTTTGGCAGACGTGTTTTAGGTGACATAACATTAGAGAAGAAAGAGGACGGATATGTTTATGAGATCAATTCTGGTCATGCTGATAATGATAAGTTTCTTTCTTCATTAGAGAATCTGATTGGCAGACAGGCTCAACATTACTCGCCTTCTTGATTGTATGATAAACATTTATAAATAAAATTAAATTCTTTCAGATATGGACTCAATCATTGTCTATCTTTACAGTACGTTCAACCAGAGATTTCTCTAGATAGACATCAATCATCAAATAAAATTTTCTATGATAAGAATGGCAGACATAAAAGACATGAGATGGAAAGAGGGGATGAAGGTCACAGAGCTCGTTGATAGCTATGCTTCTACAGGGTATCAGAGCATAGAGCTGAAGCGTGCTTCAGATGTGATTGTCAAGATGAAGAAGAATGATGCAAAGATATTCCTGACTTTCACTTCTAACATGGTCACATCTGGTTTGAGAGGGTTTTTTGCACAAGCGATAGAACTTCATATGGCAGATGCCATAGTCACTACTGTTGGCGGTATCGAAGAGGATATAATGAAAGCGCATGGTGAGAAGTTTCAAGTGGGAAGATTCGATGCAGACGATGTTGAGCTATCAGAGAAAGGTGTGAACAGAGTAGGAAATGTCTTTGTGAAGAATGAAAGTTATATGAAGTTCGAGGACATAATAAAAGGAATGATAGAAAAGCTGTATGAGAAGAAAAAACGATGGACTGTCTCTGATATGTTGAAAGAGATCGGTCTGATGCTGGACGATGAGCAATCTATCCTATATCAAGCGGCTAAGAATGATGTCCCTATATTCTGTCCGGCGATCACAGACGGATCTTTCGGTTTCCATTTGTTCCTTTTCCAGCAGAGACACAAAGATTTCATCATTGATGTTGTCCAGGATTTCGGGAATATCCTATATCTGAATTCGCATGATGATAAGAAAGGCATAATCTCCTTAGGAGGTAGCATATCAAAGCATCATGCAATCTTAGCTTGTCTTCTCAATGGTGGTGCGGAATATGCTGTCTATATCACCACCTCTCAGAAGACCTCAGGCAGTATGTCTGGTGCTACAACGGATGAAGCCAAGTCTTGGGGTAAGGTGAAGGATGATTCTGATATAGCCAATGTGATTGGTGATGTGACTATTATGTTCCCATTGGCCATGATCTGTGCTATGGAACAGCTAAGAGAGGAGGGATTGATATGAGCAGGCCTTTTTTTGAATTATCGGAAGGCAAAGTCATGGAGCAATACAGTATTGTTGAGAACCTATCTGATGAGATTTCTTATAGCTCAAAGACAAATCCTCATGTCACTCCCATCCTTGAAAGAAATACAGATTGTATGTTCAGTGTGCATAATATGAACGAATTGAGACACATAGAAGATAAGACAAGAATTCTTTATCTTGCCCAAGGTTGGGACGATAAGGAGATATCTTACCTCATGGACCAGGGAATTTCTAGGTTTGCTGTGGATAACAAGCATGACCTTGAGAGATTGCTCGCTCATATAGAGAAAGGCGATAGACTGATAGATCTGTTCCTGCGAGTGAAGATGAAGGAAAACTCAGTGAGGACGGAGAGACATTTCGTATTTGGTTTTGACTCCAGTTTCGTGAATGAGAACATCATGAGCCTGAAAGAAAATGTGAAGATACGGTCACTCGGACTGCATTTCCATAAGAAGACGCAGAACATCTCTGAATGGGGTCTGCTATCTGAGGTGAAAGAGATGTTTGATGATCAAGTCTTCAATAGTATTGATCATCTCAATATTGGCGGAGGACTGCCTTCTGTATATGCTAACACCAATACCAAGGTCTTCAATCACATATATCAGAAGATAACTGAGCTTAAAGCTTGGCTCAATGAAAAGAAGATTAAGTTGATGATAGAACCTGGAAGGTTCATCTCTGCACCTTCTGCAAAACTTGTCACCCATATAAAGATGATACACGATAATAACATCATCGTAGATGCTTCAGTGTATAACTCAGATATGGATGCTATCCTCGTACCTATCAAACTGATTGTTGAGGGTGAGAAGGAGAAAGGTTCAGCTAAACCATATGTTGTGAAAGGGATGACACCATGTTCTATGGATATTTTCAGGTACAGGGTATATCTTGAAAGTCCTCAGGTCGGTGATGAATTAGTCTTCCTTAATGCTGGAGCATATAATTTCGCATCAGATTTCTGTGATCTTGATAAGCCTGAGACAAGGGTGGTGGATTAGGATGAGATTCATGAATCTTCCAGAAGAATTCTCTGGGAAAGACTCAAGATATGTGATTCTGCCTATAGAGTACGAAGGTGATATGACTGGCAGGGATGGGGCCTCAAAAGGCAGTTCTGCCATAATAGAATCTTCATATCAGCTTGAGTACTACGATGAGATTACAGGAAGAGAACCTTTCGAGAATGGTATACAGACGCTTGAACCTTTGAGGTTGCAGGAATATGAACCTGAGAAAGCCATGACAGAGATATCAGAGAATGTAAAGAAGCTTGATGGTAAGTTCATAGTAAGTGTAGGTGGTGACCATTCAGTGACCATAGGCGTCCTTAAAGGGCTTGAAGAGCAGAAGACTGATTTTTCAGTGGTCTTCATCGATGCCCATGCTGATCTCTTCTATTCCTGGAATGGAAGCCGATTCAACCATAGATGTGTCGCAAGATATGCATCCAGTAGACACAGGATTGGAATACTCGGACTCAGGTCTTTGGATAAGGATGAGACAGATACAATAGAGAAGTCCGATGACATACACGCACATTATGATCATCAGGATAATGACAAGATAAAGCAGATCATAGGTGCTCTTGACAATGATGTATATATCTCGCTCGATGTTGATGCTTTCGATCCTTCTTTAATTAGAAATACAGGAACGCCAGAGCCAGGTGGCCTTTCGTGGCATTCTTTGCTCAAGACTTTGGAACTTATATTCACCAAGA
>JBKGYM010000087.1:0-4492 GCA_046546115.1 Candidatus Woesearchaeota archaeon | reverse complement strand
AACATCAGATGAATGAGAGTCTGCTTTCTAAGAAGAACACAGAACTTTCCACGAAAGAGCGTGAGCTCAAGGACAGGGAGAAGATCCTCCAGAAAGAGGTCAAAAATTACCATAAGCGTATAGAAAAGTTAGAGGCAGAGAACCAATTGCTCAAAAAGAGCCTGAATGAGGCAAAAGGGATGATCTCTGGCAAGAGATGGAGGAGCAAATCATCTGACGAAGTTCAGGACATTCCAAGCGAGCCAAGACGTACAAAGATTGTTGAAGAAGACTCTGGATCAAGACCTAAGCATGCAAAGCCCAGGATGAAATATACTACCGTAGAAGATTATATACGTACCGCGTTGGCTAATGGTTTTCCGAAGAAGCATATTGAAGACAAGCTTGTATCAGTGGGATGGAAACCCCAGCAGGTCAAAAGACTGTTCAAACGCCTTAAGACCTGATATAATCTTGTCATGGTCTATTCTACCTTTTCTATCTTATCAGCGATTATGCTTTTCGGGAATTCTTCATCCTCAGATATCTTTCCTGTCAATGTGACCTTCTGGTGCTTCTCGAATTTGCCTTCTATATCATCAAAGACCACAATCCTTATCTTATCTTCTGGTATGACTTCCAGGAATGCATATCCCTCTCTGATATCAACACTTGATATCCTCCCATTGAGTTCTACAGGATCATCATCCTGTCCTTCTATGAAGCTGTAGAATCCACTCTCATCTATGTTGTCCATCACAAGATACAATATCATGATCCCCATCAGAGTAAGGGCCAGGCACAATCTCTTGAAGGCATTCTCGTCCATAACTGTTCATATATCCAAGCATTTAAATCGTTTCAGTGATGATCCCTGGAAATATTTCGGGAATTATTGCATCTGCGCAGGATATATATGATTCTGCACTGGACACAATATATAATATCAAAAAACTTAAATAAAAGTTTGTATACCACCCAATATCAGCAACTGATAAAGACAATATCTGAAAAAAAGAAGGAAAAAACAAACATGTCTGGCGAAATTGATCCAATAACGGGATTACCCAAAGAATTGGGAGTCTTCGAAGATATTTCTAAGGATGCGCAGAGCGTCAAGGTTTATGTCATCAAGAAGAAGTTCGGTAAGAAATATACCATAATAGAAGGTATAGATACTAAAGATCTGAAGGCCAAGGATATAACAAAGCGCCTGAAGAACAAGTTTGCTTGCGGCGGGACTTCAAAGGATGGCAAGGTTGAGCTCCAGGGAGATTACAGGCATCAGATAAGGGATGTCCTTGTCAAAGAAGGTTTCAATTCTGCGAATATCGTAGTGAAGTGACTGATGCTCATCTCTTTGCATCTTTCTTCTTATTATGCCTATATCTATAGCATTCTTTCCTGAGGTCTTCTATGAATTTAACCCCGACATCCTTGAGTTCCATCCTTGAACCTCGTCCTGATAGGATGACATCCTTGTCCACAAGGAAAATGAACGATAGTAGCAAGGATGTGCTTATCACTGCTCCTAAACCGATTATCGAGAAGGCATGTGTCTCCCAGAAGGATGCTACGATAAGGGATGTGGCCAGGATGAACAGGCCTAGTGTGATCATCCATAGGAAATGCTTCTTCGTGTATGTTATCATATCTATCGAGTCCAGCATCATGTCCTCAAAGAAAGAGTCTATCTTTCCTGTGTGATATATGACCCTCATGTCTGTCAGGTGTACATTGCTCCCATAGGAGCCAATCAGGACTTCATCAGGGCCCATGAAACGCTTTATATTCATTATGTGTCTTATTATGTTCCTGCTTAAAAAAACTTGTGATTATCAGCAGGTCTGTATATCCACTATACGGAAAATTTATATATGAACAGCCCTATAATTCCACTCGGTGGTAATGATATCCGAGAAATCTTCAAAGAAATCAGCGTCTAAGATATCAGAGAGCTCTACTGAGAAGGATCTTGAAGATCTTCATAAAAAGGTTGTAGGAGACAATGATGAAGCTAATGACGGAACTGCAAGATCTGAAGTGAAAGCCTCCAATAAGAGAAGTGGAAACAAGTCATCCTCAAAGAGAGCTGCAGACTCTTCTGGCTCCCAACACGATGATTCTATGAAAGAGACATTAGATAGGCTTCTAGAGATTTTCACTGAAGCATCGGAGAACTCTAAGTTGGACGAGAAGATTGATGAACTCATTGATCAGAACAAGAAGATTGCTCAGGCGCTTCTCAGGATGAATGATAAGATTGAAGCAATCTCATCTGCTACTCAAGCTCAACCAGCCCAATCACAATCAGTCCAATCACCGCAGGCAGATGGACAGCAGGAGACACAAGGACAAGGCCCAGAAAATAACCTTCCTGATTATAATGATGTGAAAGGGAATCTGGGACAGCAACAGGTTCCTGGCCAACAATCAATGCAGGAGCCTCAGCAACCTCAGCAGCCTCAGCAACAAACAGGGATGCAATCTCCACAGCAGTCCTCACCTGATTCTCCACAGACGCCCGGTCAGCAATCTCCTGGTCAACACTCTCCAGCTCAGCAACCCCCGGGCCAGTCACAAGCGCAACCAGGCCAGAATCCTCCATCTTCTCAGCAACCTCCTACAATGCCTCCGCCGGTGGCTGACCAACAGGGACAACAATCTCAACAAGGCCAGACCGGAAAGAAGAAATCATCTGGTGGTTTCTTAGGCAACATCTTGGGTAAATGATGACCTTCATCTTTGAGCGGTAACCATGATAACTGAAACTGATGCTGAAAAGATCATAGCGATCATAACTTCTGGTACTTCTTCAGCAGTCGCCTCTGAGAGTCCTGAAAGAGACATAGAGGAAGATGCCGATAAAGAGGCATCTGGAGATACAGACAGCCATACTGATTCTTCTGACATTTCACCTCTCATGGCTAGTGCACGCGCAGAAGTCAAGAGTGAGGAGGCTCATAGTAAGGATAGAAAAGATTCGCGTGATAATCCTGATGATGAGCACTCTGGTGGTAGTGTTGAAGGAGATGAAGGTGACCAGAGATCTGATCTTGACTCTGGCGAAGTGATTAATGACGAGTATCTCCCGGGTTTCAGGATGCAATTCTATGATCGGTATGAGAGCCTCATAAAGACAGCTAAGAAACATTATGGGCTCACAGATGCAGATTTTCCAGATTACAGAGGTCCAAGGTATGAGGACGATAAGCCATCATCTCCTGCTGAAAATAAGACCGGCGAGATGATATCTGCAGACATAAAGAATCTGGAGACCATGCTCAAGGGGCTTACAGACACTTATCATAAGCTTGCAGAACATGAGGGCAATTATGAATCACTGGAAAAGGTGAGGATGAGGATCCATGATTGTAAAAGAAAACTGCATATGCTGAAGAATGAGAGAAAAACTAAAGAAAAATGATGATGCAAGGCTCAGAGATCCTTGCCCATCACTGTTCTCCTGCCATTTGCTTTCGCTCGTGAAATGGCTTTCTGGATCATCTCTTTTGCCTGCTTATCCAGCTCTTCTGCGAAATCTGCAGCTATATTGTAACCTGATGCCAACTCCTTAATCTTTGCTTTAACTACTATATCAACCATTGAAACACCTCTCAGATTCTTGAATCATGAAGTGGTATAAAGCTATATAAAACTTTTGAAAAATGAGTCATGGCGCGCATATCCAAACCAAATATTTTTAAATTACTCGATGATAATGGATATATGGGAGATGCACGAAAAGGAGAGACATTGATAGATCCTTGGGGCTCTGGCGAAGTCAGGATTGACGAGAAGCTCATGAAAGAGTTTGGACTCAAGAGGTTTGATGCTGGTGGTATTGAAAGTACTCATCGTTTCCTGACGCGTAATATCATTGTAGCTCAGAGAGATTTTGAAGCGGTGAAAGAGCGGATAATCCAGAAAAAACCATTCATCCAGATGACTGGGATAGCTTCTTCAGGTCCTCTGCATATAGGCCATAAGGTTGATGTGGATGCTTATCTCCTGTTAAGGGAGCTTGGTGCGACGAGCCGCTTCGGTGTCTGTGATATTGATGGTTATATCTCACGTCCTGATTCTAAAGTAGGAAGCATGAAAGAGGCAAAGAAACATTCTGCTGATATGGTGGCTCATCTACTTGCTCTTGGCGTCCCTAAGGACGATATCTATGTCCAGAGCAGGAAGGACCCAAGATATTATGAGTTTGTCCTGGAACTTTCCAAGAAGATCACAGAGAACGCATTCAGGGCCATCTATGGACACGTCGATCCTGGAAAATTGTGCGCGAATCTCCTTCAGTATGCTGATATTCTCCATCTACAGCTTGAAGAATACTTTGGCCCAATGCCTTCCATAACAGGGATCGGCGTGGAGCAGGATCCACATGCGAGAGCATGCCGGGATATGGCCAAAAGACTGCCCTATGGCCTGTATGCTCCTTCATTCTTCTATTTCACACACCAGAGAGGGCTCCAAGAGGGTAGTAAGATGAGCGCTTCGGAACCGG
>JBKGYM010000086.1:0-4559 GCA_046546115.1 Candidatus Woesearchaeota archaeon | reverse complement strand
ATTCATGGATAATGAATTGACCTTGTCACCACACTCAGCAAGAAAACGCAATCCCCTTATGCCAGAGCCTGCAAGAGGCAGGGCGATCCTGGCAGGAGAATGAAAAGCGCGCTTCAGGACTTCTATAGAGATGTCCCTATTCAGTTTCATCACCGAGTTATAAAAAACAGGGAGCTTCTTTGAGACCTTGCCAGGTGCATCAATGTCCAGTTTGATCTTGCCTTCGACGACCATGCTAGAAAAAATGTCAGTATATTATTAAGGGTTTTGGAAACAGAACATAAAGAACACAGATGAAATCTGAGAATCCAGCCCGCCTAGCGACGATAGATTTAATAATCATGAGCACTATATCATCAGCATGGAGATAAAGATCAAAGAGAAGTTTGGAGAGACAGTAGATAAGAAAGAGCACATACTGGAACTTGAGGATCTCATCTCCGGAGCAAAAGAAGCTGTACTCAATTTTGGAGGTGTGTATTTCATGTCGCCAGAGGCAGCCCAACAATATCTCAAGATGAAACGCAAAGCATGGTCAAAAATCACTGAAGAGGCCATGAGCCAGGATCTCAAAGATAATCTTAATGCCATGGACAAGAATCCTTTAGGATAGCATGATCAATCAGGAGCATGATGCACAAGCTTCCCACCGCACCTTCTCCAGTTCTCCATTCCCCTGCGTGATTGCTCCCAGGAGCCATCGACCTTAGAGATGCGCTCATAATCCTTCTCATTACTGGCAAAATCCACGACAAGGATCTCATCAACAAATCTCCTTAGTGCCTTGCAGAACTTCTCATTGGAGAGCATGCGCCCATTGGTCCTTATGACCACTTTGATTCCCTCACGTTTCAGCAACTTCAAAAGATCAAAAAGCTTTGGATGTATCAAAGGTTCTCCACCAATAAGCAGCACACCATCATCCTTGCTTATCTCATGTTGTTTAGTTACCAGATGCTCAAAATAATCATAAGAGACAAAACGAAGCTTTGGATCAGACACAGGGAGAGGTTGTTCAGGAGAAGCCTGGTTAGAACCTAAGCCAATACAGATCTTGAAAAGATGTGAAAAAGATCTCAAGAGAGATTTCATCTTTTCCTTTGAACCCAGATAATCCAAGACTGCAAAAGAGAACATGCTCCATGAACCGAACTCAGAGTCGAAAAGTTGTTTCCTTCTTGCGATGAGCTTCTGATGCCCCTCATGGCTTCCACCTTCACGGGTACTGTAGTGATATTCTCTTGGAGTGTTAGGATGTGTGGCTTTTGCACCAATCTTCATACCAAAACGTTCGGGCATACTGGACATAGGAAGCTCAAGAGCGAAAAAGAATGCCCCTGAATCCCATTCATCAACATAACCATCCACTAACCTACAGAAATCTAGCGTCTCCTCGAACATTTCGTCAGTCTCAGCAGGAAGACCACAGATGATGTTGCTCCCGACATCTATGCCTACTTCCGAGGCAAGTTGCATGCATCTTCTGAAATCATCCAGAGAAGCATGGCGATTATAAAGCTTCATGAGAGGTTCTGAAGCAGTATCTATAGCAAACTGCAGCCGGACACATCCAGAATCCTTAAGCATCCTGAAGTAGCTCTCATCCATAAACCGCTTTGGAGCTATAGAAGAGCTCCACAATATATTCAATGGTGTTATCGAAGCACAGAAATCTTCTGCTTCAACTCTCCTGTCAGATATGACATTCTGGAGAAGGAAGAAATATCTGGAACCTGTTGTATTTATAATATGCTTGATATTCTTGACGACCTCGTCATCACTTTTAGTGCTCAGTGGATTTGCAGTATTAAAACAGTACAGGCAACACCTATTGCAGCCTTCACTCCGCCTGTACATTATCACAGACTCAGTGAAAACAGTTGTAAAACGAGAAAACTTGCACGCGTTGAATGCCAGAAGCCTACTGGTCTCAACCTCGACAGGTGAATAATGATAGGGGTAAAGTGCATTCTTATCCTCGGCTGGATTGTCTACCACCTTATCAGTTGTAGCATCAAGATAAGATAATCCAGGTAGTTTCCGGAGGAAAGCTTTGTCATGCATATTATCTATTACCTTCTTCAAAGTCTCTGGAGAGTCAAGACCATCAACCACATAGTCACACACAGAATCTTTCAGCAGCATATCGGTCTGGTCTTGAAGACCACCAACAACAATCATAGGTGCATCATCTTTCATCCTGATAGATCTGACAAAAGAATCAAACCTATCATGCCTCACGGCAGAATTGTATGCCACACATAATACATCAAAGTCGCCTAAACCTAATGAGCCATATAGTTCGTCAAAAATTGTTTGCATGACTTCAGAAGACTGCTGTTCACCAAAGAAAGATTCATTTAATCGTGGAGAAGACAATACAGTCTTTACCAGTGGTATGATGGAGAAGTTATAATCATTCTCGCGAAGATAACCATATATCTGAGCAGAGCCCGCCCCGGGATATATCATTGAGTGATTTCTGATATCATAGAATTGCATGAAGCCTATGTGGACCATGAGTGGGATCATCCAATATTCTATAAAAAGGTTTTCTGACATCAAGAAGATTCAACAGCGTCCAACTATAGCAAGAAAGATGGATAAGGTTTATAAACAGGGAACGATTTTGATGAAAGACAGAGGGACCTTGATCTATGATATCAGATGAGAAGATTGATGAGTTGAGAAAAGAGCTGGATGAGTGTTCAAAACCACTGATATTCTTTGATGATGACTGCGACGGATTGGCATCATTCGTACTCCTGTACAGATACAAAAGAGAGGGTAAAGGAGTGCCCATAAAGGCTGCTCCCACACTGAACGAGAACTTTCTGAAATATGTGGAGACATACGGACCTGATAAGATCTTCGTGCTTGATAATTCAAGGATCTCTGAAGATTTCGTCGCAAAAGCCAAGACAAAGATCATATGCTTGGACCACCATCCCTACGAGAGATTAGATGGTGTGAAATATTATAACCCAAAAGATTTCAATGAGGCGATAACCTGGCCGACATCATATTGGGCATATAAGATCGCGAGCAAAGAGAACAATGAAGACATCTGGATAGGTATGCTCGGGTGCATAGGCGACTGGTTCATGCCGGATTTCAAGGATGAGTTCTGTGAGCTCTATCCTGATCTGATGGACAAAAGCATAGAGAAACCAGACGATGCACTCTTTCATTCAGAGATAGGAAGACTTGCACAGGCATTCTATTTTGTACTCAAGGGATCCACAAAGATAGTCCTGTCCTGCATGAAGATACTTACAAGGATAGATTCACCATATGAGATCCTGGAGCAGAAGACACCTCAGGGAAAATATATATATAAGCATTATGATAAAGTGCTTAAGCACTATAACAAACTACTTTCCATGGCTAAGAAAAGCGTCACAGAGGACAGGATCATCGTCTTCACCTATGACCATGATAATACAAGCATGACAGCAGAGGTCAGCAATGAGCTGATCCACACATATCCAGAGAAGATTGTTGTTGTGGGAAGACGTAAGAACAGTGAATACAGATGTTCAATAAGATCTGCTGGTGAGACTCTGGTAGCACCTGCACTCGAAAAAATTCTTGAATCCATAGACGGTTATGGTGGCGGACATGACCATGCATGCGGTGCTGCCATCAAAGAAGAAGATTTCGGAAGATTCATCGAGATGCTCAGGGATGAATTCAGATGAAAATTACAATCAAAAATAGAAAAGCAGGTATTGTCGGATGGTATCTACTGGCCATATTCATAATGTTTGGCATAGTGTTCTGGGGGCTCATGGGAAATCAGGTCGTCACAGATAATGAAGAGATAAACTGTACAAGAAGTTTCGGCATCCTCTGCATCACATGGGAAGATAATGAAAGTATGGAACGGGGTCTTGAACGTGATGATGAAGATGATTTCTATGTAACAGATCCATGGTGAACCGAGCAACATCACTCAAGAAACATCGCCAGGAAAATAAAACATGAAAAACTCAAGATTTCTTTGGCTCGACCAATCCCACAAGAGCATCCACAATCTTCATCGCAGAGGACTCCCATGAATATTTCTCTAGTACTGTGAGCCGGGCATTCTTTCCGAGCTTATTACGACATTTATCATCCTCAAGAAGTGTCTGTATATGTTTAGAGAGTTCAAAAGAATCGCCCTTTGTGAAGAGAAAACCATTCTTATTGCTCTTGATATAATTCTTCATCTCGCCCACTGGCGTAGATATAACAGGCACCTCGCATGACATCGCCTCGAGCGTACTCAGCGACGTTGTCTCTGTCAGAGAAGGGATAGCATAAATATCCATCGCCTGATAATATTGTACCACATTGTCCTTAGGACCTGTCAAGATGACACCCTTGATCTTCGAGAATCTATTATGCAGCTCTTCAAGTCCACCACCCACAATAAGAAGCTGGAGAGCCTCATGAACATTACGCTGTCTCTGAAAAGCCCGGACCAATGTCTGTAAATCTTTTTCGTGGGCAAGCCGACCACAATAGCCTACGACTTTAGAAGAAGGAGATATGCCAATAGCCTTCTTCGCTTC
>JBKGYM010000085.1:0-4648 GCA_046546115.1 Candidatus Woesearchaeota archaeon | reverse complement strand
TGATCAAATATACGAACAGGACAGGGATAACAATCCTCAAATCTGGCAATAATCAAGTTGAGGATTATATCGATAGTTCTGATTTCGTAAGAAGATATAAGGATAGATTCAGGGTTTCAAAACTACCACCAGAAGAGGCAGATGAGGATGAGATCGCCAGGAGCATAAGAGAGATAGTTTCAGAGGATGAGCCGGAGGAATACAGATGAAACTGCTTGACCAGAAGACAAAGGGGCTCATGGAAGACTGCAAGAAGCGAGCGAAAGATAATGGATTGAAGTTTGATGATACAACCCTTGAGTATATCGTCAGCAACCAAGAGATGAATGTCCTGGAGCCAAAGATAGGTATCCCAACGTTGTATGACTACTGGGTAGATGATGTGGGCATCATGAAGAAGAAGAAAGTCTATTCAGTGCTTCCACACAACGCTAACGAGCAAGTGCTCAACACAAGACCTGCAGTATCATTGTATAACATCGATAATCCTGATTGGATGAATGTCATGATATTCTATCATGTCCTGGGCCACATTGACTTCTTCCAGAACAACATATTCTTCAGCAATACATGGGATTATGACTTCATGCAGAAGGCACTGGCAGGAAAACGGACAATGAGAAAATTAAGGAATGAGCATGGAAGATGGGTTGATTATGCCATTGAATGGTCAAGGAACATAGATAATCTTGTAAGACAACCACCTGCTGCTAAAGAAGAGGAAGTGACAGGGCTCTCACAAAAAGCGAGATACTATTTTGATGTTTTCCTCCCAAATATTGAAGAAGCTGCACTTTCCCATATTACTTCAGAGCTGGACAGATATAACAGTATAAGAGGACAGAGTGATGTGAAATCTGTCGCAGAACAGGAGGAAACCTTTTTTTCGAAAGTCAGCGCAAACAACCCAGAGTTTGATGAGATGTTCAGGATATTCCTTGAAGAACATGAAGAACCTGCTGAGGACCTTATGAGATTCATAGAAAGGAATTCAGATAAGCTACAGAGAGAAGAGAACTCCTGGATGAAGAAAGTGCTCAACACAGTGAGAGACACATCATTATATTTCAGACCACAGGGCCAGACAAAGATAATGAATGAAGGCTGGGCGAGTTTCTGGCATGATAGATTATTCGTAGAAGATCAGATATCCAAAGGGAACGAAGCCAAATATGCTGTATTCAATGCAAGAGTCGTCTCCCACAGGACAGGACAGGTCAATCCATATGCTGTCGGCAAGACTTTGTTCAACCACATTAAACAGAAAGGTGATCTAGGACGTCTCAGTCTTGAATATCAGATGATGAAAGATATTGATGACAGAAGTTCCTTCAATGATGGATCGGGACGGGGTGACGAGATCTCCAGGAAAGTCATGGAAAATTATGATGATGCTCGCTTCATCAGGGAATTCCTTGATCAGGACTATATGGATAAGGAGAGACTCTGGGTCATCGGGCAGAGATACAATATCGAGAAAGGAGTGATAGAATATTATAGGAAGAACCGTAAGGCAGAGGATTTCAGGAAAGCAGTGTCAAGCCAGATGTATCATCGTCCTGATATTGATTTCGAGGTCAAAGACCTTTCGCATAAGTTTGGGAGTGACTGCGCAAAGACACTCATGCTGAAGCATAATTTCGAAGGTAAGCCATTGAAACAGGATTACATATACCGTACTCTGTTGGGCATAGAATCCCTCTGGGGTGCTCCTGTTGTCCTGGAGACAAGATTGCCTGATGATGAGACTTCTCTTGGGAGATATGTTGAACATATAAGATCAGGTGGAGACCCCACTGAATTTGTTCCCGATTTCAAGGACTATGTATACGGAATTCGCGACAAAGAATTGTATGAAGCAGAGATTGATGACAAGGATGATATATTTGAGTGATGCGCATGGCTTCAAAGACACTTGAGATGATTGCGGACGCTGGAGACCGAAAGAATGAGCATAGCCTGAAGCCTTTCCATAAGTTTGTGGAAGATGATCTGATACAGCATCCCGAAATGACTTTAAGGAACATCTTCCAATTCTTCGATGATATGGTACACCATTATGTCACAGAGAAAAGAAGCGAAAATCTTGACGAATCAGATTCTATAGATTTCAAGGTATATGATACTTCCAGATTGTTAGAAGACTCAGATGAGCCTTTCTTTGCAGACAGGATATTCGCCAACAGATTTGTGAAGATGGCTGATTCTATGCGTTCGAGCGCAAAGCAGAACAAAGTCTATATCTTCGAAGGACCTGCTGGAAGCGGAAAGACCGTATTCATAGATAATGTCCTTTCAAAGCTTGAAGAATATTCTCGTCTGGACGAGGGTAGATTATATGAGACAGTATGGAAGATAGACCCAATGTTACTGAAAGACAGCCACCAAGGTAAGATTGGATTCACTACCGAACCAGGGCCTGAATCACCAGATAATACTAATTTAGAGACTGATGACAGGAGATCTGTCATCATACCTTGTCCAAACCACAGTCACCCTTTTCTTCATATCAAGAAGGATAGACGAAGCAAATTCCTTGATTCCATCATAGAGGATGAAGAGGTCAAACGGAAGATCTTCAACAATAAAGAGTATGAATGGATCTTCAAGGATGATCCTTCACCGATAAGCTCATCAATCTTTGAAGCCTTGTTAGAGAAAACAGGCGATCTTAAGAAAGTGTTCAGTATGCTTTATGCGAGACGTTATACATTTGAACGGAAGACGGGGCACGGAATAAATGTATTCAATGCAGGCGACCGGCAGCATACAGATATAAAGAACAATGAATTCATCCAGAAACAGCTCAACAGAATTTTGAGGGACAGTACCCTTGTCAACTATATGCATTCCAGTTATGCCAATTCAAACAACGGTATATATGTCATAATGGATCTTAAAGACAACAATAAACGAAGGCTCACTGATCTTCATGGCATCATCAGTGATGGTGTGAAACGCGTTGATAACATGGAAGAATCGATCAGTTCCATCTTCTTCGTCACTAAGAATCTCGAGGATAATGTGAATGAGGCAGAAGACATGCGTGAATCCTTCAGGGATCGTGTGGAGCTTCTTCCATTGAACAGGATTGTCGATTACAGGACAGAAGTCAAGATATACAGGAAAACTTTTGGTGACAGCATAGTAAAAAGATTTCATCCAGGTGTGCTTGATACGTTCGCAAAGGCCATAGTCTCAACACGCTTGAAAGATGAGTCTGAAGCGATCGACGATTGGATAGACGATCCATCCCTATATCAACACAGGTGTGATTCTGATATGAAGATACTCAAGATGGAATTGTACTCCGGCATCAAACCAAACTGGCTTACGCGTGAGGATTTCAAGAAGTTCTCATCAGATGCTGAAGTGAGGCGTTCAATCACCAAGGAATCCCAGGAAGAGGGTCTATCTGGTTATTCTGTAAGGAAATCTATCAATGAGCTTAACAGTTTACTTGAAGCCCATTCAGACAAAGGAAGAGGATTGTCTATCGATGATGTCTTTGAGTATCTTTCAGAAAATCTTGTCAATGATGAAGATTCAGGCATACTCACAGAAGATTTCCTCATCTCACTCGTAGATAGCTACAAATATGATGTCCTCGATGAGATCAAGGACTCTATGTTCTCTTATAATGAGGATGAGATGTATAATGATATCATCGACTATCTTGTGGCCTTGACATCTGAAAAGGATGGTCAAGAGCTTGTCTCACCATTCACAGGAAAGAAACTTAGGATAACTGAAGATTATCTGGCAGCCAAAGAAGAGAAGATACTAGGTCCTGATTTATCCAGAGAGGAACGTATAGAGTCTATGTACAGATACAGGGATATGCTGGCAAAAGACATTGCATACCTCAATCTTGAAGGGAAGAAAGTCTCGGATCATCTTCTTGAGACAGAACTATACAAAGAACTGATGGACAATTACAAATCTACAGCGAGAGAGCATGTCCTTGATGACCTCATTGCGCAGGACAGTTTTATAGATGCTATCAAGAGTTATGGTGATGAGAGATTCAAGATATATGATGACAAGTTGAAAGAGAGCGTGACAAGACTTATGGAGAACATGAAGGGTTGTTACGGTTATACGCAAGAAGGAGCTAAGGATGTATGCTCAAATATCCTTTCAGACAGGAACATATTATACAGCACACTTTTTTCTGATAGTGCTTAAGCATCCACGCAATATTTATAAGCCACGAGATCCTGAAAAATCATATGAGTGCTAAAAAATCCCTCATCGTTGCTGTCATTCTGACATTCCTATTGATAACACTGGGAACATTATGTCTTTATAGGGATGCTTATTTTGGGTTGACAGCTTATTCGAGATTATCCTATCAAGACAAACTCAATGATCATATTGACCCGTCTATTGACGTCGTCACAAACATAGCAGCAAATCTCATCATATCCGCACAGAAGGACGATGCTGCAGCATTCAACAAACATGCCAGGATATATGAGAATACAATCAACAACCTGAATTTTTCAGAGATGGATCTGCCTGAACTCCGTATTACAGAACGCCTCTTCTCAAATCACCTGGAACTGTTCTCATCGCTGAATGAGCACTCTGAATATTATCCCGGTTACCTGTATCCCGCCATGAAATCTGCTGCCATGGCGCGACA
>JBKGYM010000084.1:0-4672 GCA_046546115.1 Candidatus Woesearchaeota archaeon | reverse complement strand
GATGACAGAGATGATCTGATCATATTCCTTCTTCATCTTTATCTTTGAGAACTTATCATTACGCCTGGGTTCGTAGATGATGGCTGCCAGCACAGCAAGTATCTGTTGAGGCTTTAATTCATTCACCATGTTCCCATAGAAAATTTCTGTTATCAATAACTCATCATTGTATATGAAACGTGCAAAGTCACCCTTGTCAGTCAATTCATTATTCTCATCGACATAACCAAATTTCCTGAGTCTCCGCAGATAATTATTGAAGGATCCCATGATTCTTATGTTCTTCTTAGCCTTCTTTCTCAGATAGTAATCAAAGCTGCTCTTCAGGATCTTCTCTATTGTCTTACTGTCATCATAGTTATGTAGAAGATTCAGCACTGAGTTATCAGAGAGCTTGTATTGTGATTTTATCGGATCTGTGTCCTTGCCAGTCAATCTTATTATCTTATCTGGGTCTGCGTATTGTTTGTCTATCATGGCGACGGCTGTACCTTCCTTGTCTATACCTCTTCTTCCTGCTCTCCCGGCCATCTGGAAATACTCTTTAGAATTGAGATATCTGAAGCTTATCCCATCATACTTCTCGAGAGAGGCGAATGCTACAGACCTTGCCGGCATGTTGATTCCGACAGCGAATGTTTCAGTGGCATAGAGGACCTTGATGAGGCCTTCGTTGAACAATTCTTCCACAGCACTCTTGACAGATGGCATGATCCCTGCATGATGCACGCCAATGCCTTTCGGCAGGACTTGCTTGATTGTCCTGACTGACGCCATCTTGTTATGCTCTCTGTCGATATGCTTGTTCATCACTTCAATGATCCTTGCTTTCTCCTTGTCGTTCGTGAAGTCCTTGCGTAATTCAAGAGCTTTCTCTTCACAGGCCTTTCTTGAGAAAGTAAAGAATATGCACGGCAAAAGCTGTTTATCATCAAGCTCTTTTATGAGATGATAATGTTTTGCTGTCGGTCTTTTCTCCTTCTTCTTGTTCTTCTTACGTCTCTTGCTCACATTGTTATATTTGTCGATCTCTGCCAGTTCCTTATACTCTTTGGCGGTTATCATGCCCGCTTCAGCATCGTATACATAATGGACTAGCGGTACTGCCCTTTTCTCATATTTTATGACATCAACCTTGTGCTCTTTTATGCTGCTGATCCAATCCGCGAATTCATACGCATTAGGGACTGTCGCGGAGAGGCATAAGAACCTGACATTATCGGGCGAGAAGATTATCGATTCTTCCCAGACTGTTCCGCGTTCTATGTCGTTGATGTAATGTATCTCATCAAAGATGACATATGAGACGTCCTCAACACTGGAATCCCGTGTCAGGAGCATATTCCTATATATCTCAGTGGTCATTATAAGGAGCTTTGCGTCAGGGTTGATGACGATATCGCCTGTCATCATCCCAACATCGTCCCCATAGAACTCGTGGAATTCTTTGTATTTCTGGTTGCTCAATGCTTTGATCGGTGCTGTATATATGATCCTTCGGTCTGTATTGGCAAACTTGTTGACCACATAATCGGCAATCAGTGTCTTTCCAGTGCCTGTGGCGGCTGAGACCATGACGGAATTGTTCTTCTCAAGTGATTCTATAGATCTTACCTGAAAATCATCAAGAATGAAATCCTTATATCTATATCTGTTTTTGGCATCTTTCTCTATCATATATGAAAAAAATAAAAGAACTATTTAAATGTGGTTGTTGGAACTTTTCGGTTAATAACCGAACTTTTCCCTGTGTTCCTTCTCCCAATGATGTCCTTCAAGCTTCTCCACCATGCTTCTCTGATCCATGGCTTCCCTGACTTTCTCAGCAGCTTCTTGATCAACACAAGCACTCAACCATTGATGGAAATCATGCTTACTATCATTCACATGAGCTGCGAATTCTTCAGGCGCCATATTCTTCACCTTATCGAGAAGCTCCCTTGTGTCTGCAGCGCTCGTACCATCATTAAAACGGAACTCTTCACCTTCGTTGGCTTTCATTTTGCACCTCTCCGGAAATTTTCCAAATCCTGTATCATCGCATGTATTATCATCATGCAGATATATAGGATTTTTATTGCTTAGCTGATATTTAAATCTTCTTGAAATCGATTGTCCTTTTTCAGTATTGTAGAAGCGCCTAAAGTGTTCTTCGTTTTTCGCAAAATATAAAAAGCCTCACAGACATTTTGTCTGCATGATACCAAGATTAGAGGAGGTTGTCACTCCTGATGTCGCTAATCCGATTGAGATATTCAGCAATATCTTCAATGATGTCATGATCAACATACTTGTTGCTCTGCTCATCTTCTTTATTGGTTTCATCTTTGGTAGATTGCTTGGGCGTATAATAAAGAAAGTTCTCAGGCACATGAATACTGACTATTTCATGCGTAACACCTTGGGCATCAAGATGTCTGCAGAAGACATACTCTCAGTGTCCGCATCTTACTTCGTCTATGTTATATCTTTTGTGATGGCTCTGAATCAGTTAGGCCTCTCTACAGCGATCCTGCAGATGGTCATCGGTGGTGTCATCGCTATCATCGTCATCTCTATAATCCTTAGCATAAAGGATTTCCTGCCTAATATGGTTGCAGGACTATTGATAAAAGAGAAATCTTTCATTGCAGAAGGCGATGTCATAAAGATAAGGGATGTTGAAGGTAAAGTGGATGAATTGGGTCTTGTTGAGACTGTCATACTCAATAGGCACGGTGATAGGATTTTCATACCTAATATTGTCTTCACAAAGAATGAGATCATAAACTACAAGCCCAAAGCCAAGAAGAAATCAGAGTCAAAATCATGATTTGAAGTTGTTTTTATTCTTTTACGATATTGAAAATATTTTTATACTATCTTCCCCGAAAATAACTTATGCTAGATCAAGCTATATTGAATTATATAAAACAGAACCTTGCCAGTGGTTACACTGATGACCAGGTGAGACAAGGATTGCTCTCTGCCGGCTTTGATCAGCTCACTATAGAGCAAGCGTTTGATCAGATAAAACAGGAATCTTCACAGGGTCAAGGTTACGATCAAGCCCAGGCATATCCACAACAGAACCAATCACAGCAACAGGTCCAGCAGACAGGACAACAGGATAATCAAAATCCTGCTGAGCAACAGTCACAAGGTCCGAATAAACCCAGTATATTTACTAGCAGTAACTTCAAATTGGTTTTCGTCGGTATGGCAGCGATCACTGTTTTCTTCCTGATTGCAGGATTGATGTTGGTCCTGGTCCCAAGGGATACAACTGGTGCTGAAACTTCAACAGGTGAGTCAGATGATCTTTCTGGGTCAGATGATGATTTTCATGATTTTCCTGGTGATGATACAGGTGAAGGTCCGGCAGATGATGCTAGGGACACAAGTGGGCTTCCAGGGTCAGATAATGACACTGGCGGAGATTATCCTGATTCTGATGATCTTATGGATAATAGTAGTTCTTCTCTTGATTGTCGCCTTGGCATATCGACCCGGAAAGTTGTTGTCAATGTTGGTCAGAACAGGGGTCTGATCGCTCATGGGAACCAAGGTGAAGATATAGATGTGAGATGGATGGTCGAGGACGAGTCGATTGCTACTGTGAATCCCTCCTCTTCCAGGTATACTGTGGTGACGGGACGCTCTGAAGGGCAGACAAGAGTCACTGCTGTTGATACTGCTGTGGAAGAGGATTGTAGCTACTCTGTCCTGGTCAATATACGGGATGACTGAAGGTGTGATCATGTCAAAGAAGAATTCGAAGGATATAATTGTTGAATGCTCCCGCGATTTGCCTCTCTTTGCAGATGGTCGTATCGATTACTCTGATGCAAAGGTTGCGCCTGTGGTGAACGTCCTGGTATCATACGGTGATGAGATACTTCTGCTGAAGAGGTCCTGGGCAGTATCGACTAACCGGAATATGTGGGATTGCATTGGGGGTTATCTTGATGAGGTAGTGGAACCTGTGGAGAAGGCTTTCAAAGAATTGACGGAAGAGACAGGCATCTGTCGCAAGGATATCGATACATATACTGTAGGTGACCCCTTCAACATATTCACTAAAAGCCCTAAGATAAGATGGATTGTGTTTCCTGTGCTTGTATCACTGAAGTCAAAACCCAAGATAATACTTGACTCTGAACACCAGAAATTCAGATGGATCAAGAGAAGCAGGATCAGGGGTTTTTCTCAAGCAAAGAAGATACGGGATATACTCTTCTCGTGTACAATCGCAGGCAAGGGTGAGAAAGGTGGTTATGATATATGATGTATGTCTTATCTGGATATCCTGTCCTTTATCTTTCTCAGAAATCCCATGAGGGCATAGCCTTCCCTGTTGCTCAACATTGATTTAGCGATGATCTTCTGCCACAATACTCTTTGTATACGAAATTTGCTATCTGTCTCAAAGTCAAGCCTTGAGATGATCTCCTTATACAGGTTTTCTATGCTTTCCCGCTCTTTTCTGCCAAGCGGTTTGTATCTCTCGTCACGTCTCTTGGTGCCCTCTGTATTATATAGTTCATAGAGTATTATAGCGACTGAATGGGATAGGTTCATCACACCATAACTCTTGTCTGTCGGTACATTTATCATGAAATCCATAGAGGCCAACTCTTCATTTGTCAGTCCATGGGACTCTCTCCCGAAGAATATGGCCAAACCATCATTC
>JBKGYM010000083.1:0-4781 GCA_046546115.1 Candidatus Woesearchaeota archaeon | reverse complement strand
AGGGGGATATAGATGATGCAGAATCAGAGAATTCCGATGAAGTGTTTGAGGGTTCTGAAGATGTCTCCGTCTCTGGAAGAGAGAGGATCATGTCACTCCCTTTGCTACGTTATCTGTCATATCTTGCTGCCCTTCTCATCATGACTAAGACAGTATTTCTCGGGTTTAGCTATACAAGAAAGCTAAAGGAGAGAGATTGATTTTTCAAGAGGCTCTCATTAATTTTTTGTGCGCTGAGCCCTCTACATGAAAATCTTTTTATACTGAGACAGTCTTAATCTGCACATGTCATCTGTAGCTATGCTTCCTATGAAAGTCTTGATTCCATTACTGTTTGTTCTAGCAGTCGGCAGTGTGGTTTTTCTGGTGGATTATTATGCAGGAGAGGGTGACCCTTATCTTGAAGAGCATGAGGCAGGAGAAGTCACGATGGATGTCCCAGAGATATCAAAAAAGGAAGCTGACTCAAGGACAGAATCTTGCTTTGAAGATCACAGTGGAGTCCAGCAACGTGATTGGTGTTATCTTAATCTTGCGAAGGAATACAGGATAGATGCTTGTGAGGAGATCATCCAAAAGGATTATAAAAAATTCTGCCAGTCGATCATAGATGCCACTCCTTCTGCATGCTCAGAGATTGATTCAAGTTCATTAGAGGAATCGTGTCTCATCGTCATGGCACAGCTTTTGGAGGATAGTTCTTTATGTGATGAGACCTCGAGGAAGGAATACTGTGTATCCCAACTCTCATGATCTATCTCCATGCATGATCCATATTATTCTGTACCACATCATAATCTTTTTAAGCCCATAACAGTTCTTTCTTGGATCATGCCCGACAAGAAGCTCACAGCAGCATTGATGGATACTGGCGATGTATATATTGATCCTAAATTTGAAGAGAGGTATAGGTTTCTTCTTGGTGAGAAATATGATGACTTCATGGAATACTCTCTCAGACCTCTCAATAAAGCCATAAGGATAAACACACTGAAAACTGATGTTGAGTATGTCAAGAGCAGGTTGTCCTCATGGGATCTTAAGCCCGTCCCCTGGTGCAAAGAGGGTTTCTGGATAGAAGCCAAGCGCCATGACAGATTTGATATAGGCAATCTTATTGAGCACTCACTGGGTTACATATATATCCAGGATCCTGCTTCTATGATACCGCCCGTTGTGTTGGATCCTAAACCAGGTGAGCGTGTTCTTGATATGTGTGCTGCACCAGGTTCCAAGACTACGCAGATCGCTCAATATATGAAGAATGAAGGTATTCTTGTAGCGAATGATAATGTTCCTGAAAGGTTGAAGGCTTTAGAGATCAATATCAGACGTATTGGTGCTTACAATACTATAGTTACCTATATGCAGGGATCCCATCTCCGGAAGATCGTTGATGATGGGATCCTGTTCGACAAGATCTTGCTTGACGCTCCTTGTTCTGGTTCTGGCACAATAAGAAAATCTTATCGTTCAATCCAGAAGTACAGTTATAATTTTGTCAGGTCCATGTCATCGACACAGAAAAGGCTAATCTCTGCAGCGTTCGATATGCTCAGACCGGGTGGTATACTTGTGTATTCTACATGCACCATAGAGCCGGAAGAGAACGAGGAGGTCATATCATATCTTATTGATAAGAATGCCGATGCCCGCGTACAGGATATAGAGATTGGGTTGAAGCGTTCAGAGCCTTTCACTTCCTTGGGCGATAAGACTTACAACGATGATGTCACTAAATGTGTGAGGATTTTCCCACAGGATAATGATACTGAGGGATTCTTTGTAGCAAAGATAGAGAAAGCTTCAAATTAGCTTTTTCCTATCTCCTCCTTTTCTTCCTTTATACTTCTCGATCTCTTTCTTGTATACCTCTGCAGGGAAGAGCTTGTAGAATGAATTTTGTTTGATCTCATTCATCTTGAGCTTACTGTGTTCTGTCGAGCTTCCTTTTGTTATGCTCAGAAGGTATGACTCAAGGTCTTGGATCTGGACTTCAATGATGCAGTTCACAGGATTCTTCCTCACATCTTCTATCTTTTTAGCGATCATGTTCTTGATGTTCTTGTCCTTTATGCTTCTTTTCAGGTCTAAAAGGTGTTTCACAGCATAATTAGGGAGGGCTATGTCATAGATGGCTTTCCATACATAATAATCGTTTGAAGAGTATGGATTTAGCTTCTCTTTACCGAATTTATGGATCTTATCTTTCTCTTTCTTTCTGGAAGAGCTTCCACCCATGAATTTCTCTAACATCCTTATGCAATCAGGTATCTCTGCTTGATCCTTCACAACAACCCTTGCTCCTATAGTATCGTGTATCTGGTTAGGAAATTCGATGTTCTTTCTTATCATCTTCTCAATGAACGAAGTATAGTAGGGTTCTTTATTCTTCCTCAGTTTGTTCCTTATTTGCAGTATATTAATCATCTTATCATAATGTGTCTTGTGTGTAGTGTAGTCGATTGATTGTAACGGGAAGTTGTAGAGGTCTCTAGACTCTCTGATCCTTGATGACCTTTCATACTCTTCTCTCGCTTCTTTCTCATCATGGGAGAATCTCATGCTGTCATTCTCATCTATCCACATGAATACCCTGTTACTCTCATGTTTTTTGAGTCCCAATCCAATAGAGAACAGTTTTTCGATTTCTTTTGTCACAAAATCAGTATGTTCCATAGGGAAAGTCTTCTCTATCCTTGATACAATATCCACGAGTCCGACTTTTCTGAGTATCTCAAACTTCAATCTTCTGTTCTTCGAACTTCTATATAGGATCATCAACTCATAGAGATTTGGGTTTTTCTTTAGCGTATCCTCCTCTTCGAAAATCTTTCTCATATCTGGTTGTAGACCACTTATCTCTAGTACATCCTCTAGAAATTTTGTGACTATCCTGGATTGTCTGATGAACTTATCCATGTTCTGTTTATAAGTCGCTGGATTTGTGATATGGTTATATTTTACATTCAGATACTGGTTGAATTTCTCTTTTATCTTATTGGATTCAAGCTTGGAATCAACTATCCTCAAGAATGTTATCTTGTCTTTCTTCAAGGCAATATAAGGATCAAGATATGTGTTAACTTTTCTGAAGGTCTCTATATCTTCCGGCTTCCATGAATATATGTCTTCTACTTCGTCCAATTTTGATTTCTTACTGGTTGGCATATTGTGTTCCACATCTTCATGATTCTTGTCAATATCGTGATCATCGTATCCTGAGATGGTCATATGAAGTTCTTCTTCAATAATATTATAAGTTTTGGGAATTAGGGTTCTTGTTGTTCTGTGTGCTTTCTGCTAAAATTGTTTTAAAATTTATATAGTCTGGGGAACTTTCATAGCTCATGCCAGACTATCAGGAGAAGATCAGGGAGCTTGAAGACAAGATCGCTAACACCCCTTACAATAAGAAGACACAACATGCTATTGGCTTATATAAGGCGCAGATAGCTAAACTTAAAGAACGTCAGATGGCACGAGGCTCGTCAAAGGGTTCTTCAGAAGGCTATCATGTGCGTAAGACGGGCAATGGTACTGTCATTCTTGTGGGTTTCCCATCTGTCGGCAAATCTACTCTTCTGAATGGCTTGACCAATGCAGATTCTGAGGTGGGTAGCTATGCTTTTACGACACTCACTGTTGTTCCTGGTGTACTTGAGCATAATCATGCCAAGATACAGGTGCTTGATGTTCCGGGCATTGTCTCAGGTGCTGCTTCTGGCAAAGGCAGAGGCAAAGAAGTATTATCCACTATGCGCAGTGCTGACCTTATCCTTATCTTGGTTGACGCGCTTCATCCCGAACATCTCTCTGCCTTGAAGACAGAGATATGGGAGACAGGTATACGCTTGGACCAGAGAAAACCCGATGTGAAGATAACAAAGAAGACCAAGGGGGGCATCTCCGTGGGCAGTACCGTGCCACTGAAGAAGATAGACAAGGCTACAATCAAAGCCATCTTGCACGAATTCAGGGTCAGTAATGCTGATGTTGTGATCCGTAGTGATCTCGATGCTGATAGCTTTATTGATTGCATTGAAGGAAACAAGAAATATGTTCCTTCTCTTCTTGTTGTTAACAAGGTCGATCTTGTCGATGCACAGGAAAGGAAAAGGCTGAAGCGACTATTGAAGCCAGATATGATGATCTCTGCTGAAAACATGGATCATATCGAAAACCTCAAGGATATCATATTCGAGAAGATGGATTTCATAAGAATATATATGAAAGAACCAGGGAAGGAGGCAGACATGGATGAGCCTCTGATTGCCTTTAAAGAAAGCACTGTAGGAGATGTATGTGAGAAGTTGCACAAAGACTTCGTGAAGAATTTCAAGTTCTGTCGGATTTGGGGACCATCATCAAAATTCGATGGCCAGAAGCTTATGCAGAACCATGTCTTGAAAGATGGTGATGTGGTTGAACTGCACATGCGTTGATTGTGTTTCTGCTCCAAACAAAAGAAATATAAAGTGCCCATAGATTTTGTTTCTATGGAGATAACACCGTCAAGAGTCCAAAGTCCAAGTTCTATCAATACTTACAATCAATGTCCCAGAAAATACTATTTCACGTATATCGCAAAATTGCCTACTTTGCCTAATATTCATACAGTGAGAGGGAATATAGTCCATTCTGTGCTTGAAGATTTCTTTGATTTTGAGCTGGTGGACGGGAATGCTGTATTTGGAGATGCCTTGTTGAATCATGCCCTTGAATTATTCGACAAGCATTGGAATGACGCGAAGAGTAAATTGGATGCTCTGGACATATCC
>JBKGYM010000082.1:0-4797 GCA_046546115.1 Candidatus Woesearchaeota archaeon | reverse complement strand
CACGCATACGATTCTCAGTGACATCTCTCTTGAACATACTATATAGGGTTGTGACATCGTCAGCATCGAAATTTGGCCCGGTGATGAATGATTTCTCCTCAATAGCAGTATGATAATTGTCGAGGACTTCTTCCTCATCCACTGACAAGAGACCTTTCGTCTTGCAGTATTCGAAGAATGGTGTGCCAGGAAGCGGTGTAGCGATCTCAAGGAGTGGCGAGACATTATACTCGTCATACAAGTACATCGCATGCCTCAATGTCTCATTCATATCTTTGATTGTCTCTTCAGGAAAACCAATGATGTAATGAGCCTTCACGGGCAGCTTTATGCTGTATGCTTTCTCTATGAAAGAATGAAAGCCTTGGATATTGAAAGATTTGCCACAGAATCCATTGACAATCCTGTCATTGCTTGTCTCTAATGAGACCATCACCATATCAGTCACTTCTTTAAGTAATTCAGTAGTCTCATCATCAATAAGGTCACCTCTGAGACCATTAGGGATGAAGCAACTAAGAGAATTCTTCTTGAGTATCTTCAAGATCTGCTTGAACCAGGAAGGGTTAGAATTCATAGAAGAATCTAGGAATATAAATAGGTCTATCCCATAATTATTCTTATGGTATAACAAGAGATCCTCAACATAGGAAGGTGGATAAGAGGCCCAATTAGATTTTCCAGCACCAAGACCACAGAAATTACAATTGAAAGCGCATCCACGGGAGAGGAGAAGAGGAAGAGTATACTTTCCATCATGCTGCTCCTGGATCAGATTGAATCGTTTAGCTTCAGCAAGGAAACCCATGTACTTATCCATATCAATAAGATTGTAAGATGGGTATGGTGCTGCCCCACTCAATTGAGCTACATAATCAAGATCAGGATCACTAGAGATGATATCTGTCCCATCCCTGTATGCCATGTTGGGAACAGATCCTGGTGAACCTGAGAGAAGGAAATCAAGTAATCTCCTTTCAGCAACACCCAGGAGGATAGTATCAATCTCAGGAACACTTCTGAGATAAAACTCAGAATCATAATCTTCAAAGAAAGTATGCCCTATGTGGAAATCGCAGAGGCATATATGTGCTCCTGTCTCATCCTTCAAGTCCCTGATGAAATCACGGAACGCATCAAAACCTGCTTTTTTCAGCTCTTTCCTCTTGAACCAGGAGAGATTGACCAGGACATAATCGTACAATTTAGGTCTATCGTGGATCTCTAGGACGATATCTTCATAACTTCTGCCAATATTGAAGGTACCATAGTTGAGCTTGATAGGGGAATCTGACAAGAAAGAATCAATGACATCAACATCAAAATTGCCTTCAAGATGGCCAAGTGAATAATACATCCCGAGATTCGAGAAAGGTGGATCATTGAAGAGTGATCCTTCGAATGAGATTGGAGGATTTATCACTAATATTGAAGCCATGAGAACACGAAAGAAAGATAAATTAAAAAATTATTGTTTAGAAGTGAGCGGACATAGAATAATTAATCTGTTTTCACAGTTCTTAGTTTTATTCTTGATCATTGTACTTCCTTTTGTCTATCAAGAGCACGCAAAATATTTATATAAGAGGTTGAGAATGCAAAATATCTATAAAGGGAATGATAATGTCTGATATGCTCGATTCGTTTTTTAATGGAGAAAATATTCTTCCTTACGGAAAGCATTATTTCAAATATTTAACAGATTTAATAGTGGTGAAAAATGAAATCAAAAATGCTTGCCTTTTAACATATGATGAAACATATTATAATACAAAAGCAGAAGATGAGATCAATGAATTAAAAAGATTTGCAAAGAAGAACAATCTGAATATTAGGTTCTCCCGACTTAATGATAACACAAGTGAGAAACTGAAATCTGAGAATGAGATCAAAATAGAATTGTACAAAGTTGAGTTTGATTTTGGTGCTTGGGCAGGACAAAGATACACAGTGGAAGCCAATAAAAATATTTTTGGTTATCCATCATGTTGTGTGCAGAAGCTGATAAATTATAGACATAGGTTCAATTATATGACAACCAGATTTGATGAACTATGTGAAACAACAAAAAAAAAATCACTGCCCTTTTATGTGAATCCCTTTTTGCTCCAGAGTCCATACCATATATATTCACACAGGCCTTGTTCACTTGAATGCACGGAGACTCTGAAACAATCAATAAGAAACTTTAATGTGATTGCTAAAGAAAATATTCATTTCGCGAAAAAAATAAGATATTTGAACAAAAAAATTTTCCTTTTTCTGTATGATCACAATTATTGCTTGATATTCGATGGAAAAGTCAAAAACAATCACATAATATATAAAAGAATAGTTATGGATAATTTGCCTGAGAGACTAAGCTTTTTGAGAGAAGATTGCAAGAAAGGGGACAACATCATAACAAAAGATGACAGTTTCATTATAAGGAAAGGAAAAGAAATAGTAAAAATGATGAAAAACCAAAAAAATAGGGTTTTTGAGTTCTACTAGCTTATTAGGCATCTTTCTCAAAAAAATGAATACCCGCCCTCATAGCAAAGACAACAGATATTAAACCAAAAACGGAATAAAAAATGACATCATCACTCCACAGCAGCTTTTATCCTTCTCACACCAGCTGCTGAACTTTGTTCTTTTAGTATCCTGAAATTTCCGATCTCCCTCGTATTAGAGACATGAGGGCCTCCGCAGAACTCTTTCGAGAAATCATCAATCACATAAACAGATACGGTGTCCGGATATTTTATACCAAATTCTGCCTGGGCACCCATATCTAGAGCTTCTTTTTTAGACATCATCTTCTTCTCGACAGGGATGCTCTCACGGATCTTCTGATTCACCATCTCTTCTACTGATCTTATCTCCTCAGGAGTCAATTTTCTGTCAAAATTGAAATCAAATCTCAATCTTTCTGGAGTGATGTTAGAGCCCTTTTGCCGAATCTGGGGATCTACGACACGCCTCAGGGCCTCATTCAAGATGTGCGTTGCTGTATGTAACCTTTTCGTAATCTCCGAGTCTTCTGAAAGTCCACCCTTGAATTTCTGTTCTGCGCCCTGTCTTGATCTCTCTTTATGCCTTTCGTATTCCTTATGAAATCCATCCACATCTACAGACATGCACTTCTCCTCAGCCAGTTCTTGTATCATCTCCAAAGGGAAGCCAAAACTTTGATACAGCAGAAAAGCACTCTGCGCGTCAATATCAACCTGTCTTTCTGCCATCCTGGAGAATTCCTTAAGACCATTATCGAGTGTTGCCAAGAATTTTTTCTCTTCCTTCTTGAGTTCAGTCTCTATGAATTCTCTGTTCTCCTCAAGGTTAGGATAATCATCCTTGTAAGCCGCTATTATGACTTTCGCAATCCCAACAAGAGACTCATTATTCTTGAGATCTACTCCGAGAAGCCGCAGATGCCTCATTGTCCGCCTGATGAATCTTCTCAGGATATAGCCCTGGTCAACATTCCCTGGAGGTACACCTCTCTCATCACCCAGGATAAAGGTTGAAGCCCGCATATGATCAGCGATTATCCTGAACGAGCTTATGTTATCACCACTAGGGGATCTGCCGGAAATCTCGGTTATCTTATTGAATATGGGAGTGAAGAGTTCAGTATCGAATACAGACTCTTTACCTTGTAATACCATTGCAACCCTCTCGACACCTAATCCAGTATCTACATTCTGTTGACTCAAGGGCTCATAAGTACCATCTTCTTTCTTATTATACTGCATGAAGACATCATTCCATATCTCGACCCATCTCTTGTCCTCTGGGTCAAATTTTTCAGGAGGAGCAATATCGTTTGGGGCCCAAAAAAACATCTCCGTATCAGGACCACATGGTCCCGTCTTGCCAGCAGGTCCCCACCAGTTCTCTGACTTAGGGAGAAAAGCTATCCTGTCATCATGGACACCAAGCGATTTCCACATTTCTGCCGATACAGTATCTTTCGGAGCGTCATCATCCCCTGCAAAACAGGAGAATGCCAATCTTTCTACAGGAAGATCCAACTCTTCTGTCAAAAACTCAAAACTCATCTTGATAGCTTCTTCCTTGAAATAATCCCCCAATGACCAATTTCCAAGCATCTCAAAAAAGGTTGTATGGGTCTTATCGCCAACCTCATCAATATCCTGGGTACGCAGGCACCTCTGGACGTCTACAAGCCTTTTGCCCAAAGGATGCTCTTGGCCCATAAGATAAGGTACCAGAGGATGCATACCGGCAGTAGTGAATAAGACTGTGGGATCATTATCAGGAATCAAAGGCGCAGATTCTATACGCTTGTGCCCTTTCTTCTCAAAGAATTCATGATATATTCTCTTCAGTTCTTGGGCTCTCATGATGACAGTAAATTAATTACGATTTTTAAAGATGATTATTTTCCATATAGAAATAAAATGGAGTGAGCTATAACAATGAAGCCAAAAAAAGATGATTGATTAATTTTAATAAGAATCATCGATTAACTAGCAAAATATGGTAGATATTGTCATTGTAGAGCCAGAGATCCCTGGGAATCTTGGTGCGATAGCCAGGGCTATGAAGAATTTTTCATTCAGGAAGCTTGTGGTCGTGAATCCAGGTTTCAGCATGGATTGTGAGGAACTCAGGAACAGAGCAAAACACGCCAATGACATCTTGGACGAGGCGAAGATTGTAGACTCCATGGATGATCTATCATATGATTATAGGATAGGAACCACGGGAAAACTCAGCTCAGATTATAATCTGAAGAGGACACCGATGACGCCGATTTGTTGGCGGGGACCCTGATGCAGCTTTGTG
>JBKGYM010000081.1:0-4852 GCA_046546115.1 Candidatus Woesearchaeota archaeon | reverse complement strand
AACTCGTTGATGGTCTCCTCTTCTTCACCCGGCCAGTCATCACCATCTGTGCCGTAGAATACATAGAGATTATAATCCCGGGCAAGATTTTCATTCTTTATCGTATCATTGAGGTATTTGAGACCTGACATGACTTTTGTGCCGCCAGCGGTCTGCTTTCTCCAGTATGTATTGAAATCCGGCACTTCAAACGCCTCAGTATCATGCAGGACGTATCTGGACTCTACTTTCTCATTATAATTATATAGCAACCATGCATATATGGTCAGATGCTGCTGCCTCAAGACATCAGTGGGAAGCCCTGACATGGATCCTGAATAATCCCTCATGAAGAATACTAGTGCCTGAGACTCATAGTCTTTGGTCTCAGCGTATGTCCAGTATACAAAATCATCCGGTGATACAACAAGATTATCAAAATCCACAGTGCCGTCATCATCGATGTTGCCCAATATGAGGTTAGTCCCTATGATCTCTTCCATGGTCCGCTCTTCATCCAGATGACTGCCAAAACCCTTCCGCAGACCGCGTAGCTTGTCGTAGTAGATTGGGAGGGTCTTCTTCTTTCCCCTCTCATCTATGTTTGGGAGATTGAACCTCTCAGAGATCATCTCGCCATATTCAGCGATATCAACAATGAGTCCATGCTCTTCGCTCTCTCCTTCACCACCAGGTCCTTGACCGCTATCATCCTCACTGTCCGCATCCTTTGCTTGTTCTTCGCCGATGACTTCGCCTTCCTCACCGTCGCCCTGGCCGACAAGGCCTGGCGGTGAATAGCTTGGATCATGTTCGAATCTGGCTTCCTCAATATGGGGTACAATGATCACTTTGCCGTTCCCTTTCTTGGAGGGCACAGTGAATTTTCCCACTTTACCGATCTTAGGATAACCATCTTTCTCTCTCTGCTTATCACGCTCTATCATGTCCTGTAATGTGCTTACAGAATGATCATGCGTCCCATGTCCGCCGATCTCTTCCTCACCAGAGACGTCTGACCTGATACTTGAGAATCTCCTGGCTGAGCGCAGGAAATCATCTAATGTTGGCCCTTTGTTCATCTGATCCTCTTC
This sequence comes from Candidatus Woesearchaeota archaeon, assembly GCA_046546115.1. Lineage (GTDB taxonomy): Archaea > Nanobdellota > Nanobdellia > Woesearchaeales > CAZJJJ01 > CAZJJJ01. The sequence continues at coordinate 3,779 of JBKGYM010000081.1, read as the reverse complement.
ATGATCTTTCTCTGTGTACATATCATCGACCTTCTTGAGAAAAACATACTATGAGAGATAAGGCTGACCTCTTGGATCAGCTCTCATCATCCGGCTCACAGAAATAATCCAGTGTCTTCTCAGCAGTCACATTATTATAACCGAGCCTGTTTGTCATAGTGTCCATCATCCTATTGTACAACTTTTCTGAGTCTTTGCTGTGCGTCCTGTTCGCAAGGGCACCTTTAAGGCCTGCATGACCTGCGACGTCAGAGTTTATCCTGACTTCAACGACTGCTTTCACGAGCTCGTTGTCCTGCATGAAATCATAGTCTTTTCCCTCAGTGAGCATCCTGTGTCCATACTGTCTCTGAAGACTCGATCTATAGCTTTCTCTTTCCTGGTCTGTCGTCAGGCCAAGCTGTTCTTCGATGGCGTTCATATAGTTCTTGTCCATCTTCATCTGCCTGACATCACCTGACATTGGATCCCTGTAACTGAAAGGTTCATTATGGTCTGCCATCTTTGTCTGGTGCCAGATGACCATATTCACATAGTTCTGTACATCGCGCCTGGTCGCATCAGTATCGTCCATGTATGCATTGTATATGTCTTCCTTTATCTTCTGTTTATAGAGCTCTTTCGCAATCGTGAGATCATCATCTATCTTCGCACGCTCACCAGGATCGATGACACTCTGGTTCTTCTCATCCCTCAGTGCATCGAAAGTATCTCTGGCGAAGATGGATGCAGACTGGATTGTCTCAGGTTTCTCCTTGAGGCGTTTCACAGCTCTCTCTATGTCCCTGTACCCCAGACCTTTATGGCCAAAATGCTCATCAACATCCATATTACTGTTAAGCTCTTCAACAATCTCAGCAAGACTCTTCGGTGTCTTTTCACCTGCGGCTTCCCCAGCTGCAAGCTTCATCATCGATATCCTGTCAAGTTTCTCATGCTCAGGAAGCCGGGTCAGCACTGCTGAGACAGAGAGCGCGTAATTCAGATTAGGATCGACATGGAGTTCGTTACCATAGACGGTGCGTTGCAGATTCTCACCGATCGCTTTTTCAGTGAGTTTCTGTTGGTCCTTGTAATTGGTGATATGTCCTACAAAGACCGGGACGAACCTGTAGACAATCGGCTTCTGGTTGCCCTCAACAGCGTACCTGTTGAATTCTTCATTGTTGCTGGTAGCTAGAACGACCATGTCTGCAGGATAGGAAAGCCCTTCAAATGGAATCTCTCCGTCCTGGATGACTCCGAGATAGACGTGTTGGAAATCTGGAGGATTCTTGAATTGCTCATCAGAGAAATGTATGCCACCGCCAGCACTTCTTGCGAGAGATCCTGATCTCAATGAGTTGACTACAGGATTACTCTTATCACGTACTTTCATCTCGAGGATCATATCTTTCTTGCCAGTCAGTTTCCTCATGTCTGCTCCTTTCTCATCAGTCGCCTTATATTCAGTGAATATATTCCCTGTGTTCCTGGCTAGAGGAACCTTCACCACATCAATGAATCCTTCTGAGAGTGCTTTCTCTGGATCTCCATCATTCCTCTCAAGGATATCCAGTAGCATACGTTCACTTGCCGGATTGAGTGATCGGTAGTCCTGCATGAAGTCTTCAATCTTCTCTTCCCCGATTTCTTTCTTCTTCATATAGGCGATGCTGTCATCCAAGTCGGGGAAGAGGTTCATCGCGAGTATCATCGGGTCTTCAAAGGTCTCAGATTCCCTGAAAGCTATATCACCATACTCGCCATCAAGCTCATCAAGCCTGTTGAATCTTATTGTGTACCTCTCATTTCCTGGATGGGAAAGAAAATTAAGGTATTCATTCCCTAATTTTTTTATGAGGTGCGTCTTTGCATTACCTGGCCTGCCGATGAACACGAAACCTTGCTTTCTTGATTGAGGGCTGTTCGCACCATCGACAAAGAAATTGACAAGCCTGTTTATCTCGTCATACATGCCAACAATCGGTTCCTTTCCCTCCCTGAAGAATGAATAATCCTGCATAGGCATGCCATTCACTGAGATTGTCTTTACCCTGTCCTTACCTTCAAGCATCATCCTTGACACAGATCTATAGACGTTCTCAAATCTTCTCTCATCCTTTGCAACTTTTTCGATGTGTTCATCCAGACTCAGACCTTTCGATAGCATATTAGTTCCTCCTGTAATCCTTGAAGATATAGATCAACCTAATCATGTTGACCTAATGATGAAATCCATACATAAACAAAAAAGATAAACGAAAACTATAATACTGAAGATTAAAGATTATATGCTGCTTTTATTTAAATATTTATAGTATCATTAACACATGATATAACGAAACCTTTGATTTTCGCAGGGTTTATGCAACATTAGTTGGTGATTCTCTCCAAAGACAAGATTTTAATAGAAAGATGAAGACAGTGATAGGATGGTGAAGAGGTACAAGCACAAGACAAAGAAGAACAGGATATCATCGGAGACTGCTACGTTGATTGATCTTCTGAGATTAATCATAGTATTGCCTTTTCATCTTATCATGTACTTGCTTGGGAAAGAAGATTTCAAGGAGGTGGTAGGGCCGTTCCGCACGATTGTGTCTTTCTTGACAGAGGCACGGTTCACCGTGATCATCATCAGTATCAATGTGGTGATGTTCGTCGCTTCACTGTTCTTTCCGTCAGCATGGATATCTATGCTGGGGATATCTCCCCTTAATCTGTTTGAGGGGCGGTGGTATACACTCATCACAGCAGGTTTTCTGCATGCGGATGCTGCACACCTGTTGGGAAACATGATATTCCTTTTGGTCTTTGGGAGGGTTCTGGAGAGAAGACTAGGAAGCACTAAGACTGCTCTCATATATTTCGGTGCTCTTATAATCTCTGGCGTGTTCTCCAATCTTGTCTACTTCATCATGGGTGTAGATATTTTAGGCATTGGCGCATCGGGAGCTTTGATGGGACTTGTGGCGGCAGGCATGTTGCTTGATCCGTTCTACATCACATATTTTTTCGTCTTTCCGTTACCCATCATGGTGGTGGGCTGGACAGCCATCTATAGTGATATAACTGGCATACTAACTCCAATGGACACTAATATAGGTCACATGGCTCATATGGGTGGGTTCCTGTCCATTACAGTATTGATGTACTTCTTCACAGACCAAGAGAGAAGTGACCTGAGGAAAGGTCTTCTGATAAATCTGTTATCACTTGCCGTTGCGATAATCCTGTTCGTCATAATAAGTGCTGTGGTGAACTGAGATTTCCTTGACGTTTTCCATATTAGAGAAAGCTTTTTAAAACATCTATTAACTACTTGGGATGTCGGATTATCTTAGAATGCCGTGGTGGCACAATCTGGTACTGCGCAAGACTGGAAATCTTGTTTCCTTCGGGATATCCCGGTTCAAATCCGGGCCACGGCGGATTATCCGGGGTCGGACGCTACAGGGCGTCTACCCTTCGAATTCTCAAGAATTGGGATTTTGATTTTGGCCTTTTTTTCATGATTTCGGCTTATCCAAATCAGGTTGATTCCATCATTTAAATAAATTGTGTGAAAACACTATATTGGTGAGGGTTTTTTTGGGTGTTTTGAGTTCTGTATCGATTCTTTCCAATTTATGCCTTCCTCTTCCGAAAGGGACGCTGTCTCCGAGGATCATAATAGATTTCATGGTTAGAGCAATTCAACACAGATTTACTTAAAATTAATATTAAACTCTAAACTTTATTGATCCTATATTGTCTACATTAAATTTAAGAACTCTAATCTTGATTGGGTTTCCTAA
>JBKGYM010000080.1:0-4981 GCA_046546115.1 Candidatus Woesearchaeota archaeon | reverse complement strand
TTCTTCATATCCAGCCAATTCAATCTTCCGTTCTTCCAACGATGTCTTGATCGCTATATCAATATCGCTCTTCTCATTATCTTCTCCCTTTGAAAAGGATCCAAAGACAACAATACACTCTGGCATCTCATAGAGGTCTTCTATGTGTTCTATCAGTCCAGATTCGTACAAGATTCTTATGTTGTATAATCTTTTCTCGATGATGGTCCTTCTTTCATCAAGGTTAAGATATGCCTCTGTCTGAAGCTTTGTCTTCTTCTGGATCACAAGACCTTTGTTCTCCAAGATATCCAGCGATTTCCTGACCGATGTGTGGCTGAATGCTATCTTCTCCGACAATGTCCTTGTATTTATCCTAATATTGGGATTATCAAAAAGATAACCCAAGATTGCCTGCTCTGTCTTTGTAAAATATGTCAGCTTCATATCACTTGCTGACACCAATGGATATAAAAATGTTTCCATTCGGAAACTTTTTGTTCCACGCGGAACTTTTTTCCCTCCATTAATGGTCGCTTCATATCATTCCAATGATATCTTTTAAAAGCTTATTCCAAACATTTTTGGAAAATCTCCAAACAATATGTCATAGAGACAAAAAGGAAGATGATATGTATAGTTCTCTGGTTCCGTTCCCATATATATCATAGGTATGTCCAATCCTGGTATTCTTTAACGAATCATTTCTTGAACTTAACGATATAAGACTCTACCAGGAAATATGGCTTTCCTAATTTTTTCATATACATCTTCTTCCACATGAAATAAGGTATGCGTACAATAACAGGATAGATCGAAATCCTCCTGAAACCTGCTTCAGATAAGAGAGAACGCATCTCCTCCGGATAGACTGGTGCCCCATCCCTGTTCTTCTTAGAAGATAAGCGTGGCATCCATGTTATCATCAGACCAATACCACCCTTCCTCAACACATCATGGACTTTCTTAAGCATTCCCAACTTATCTTCAATATATCTAAAAGTACGTGCAGAAAAAAAGAGATCCTTCTCATGATCAATCTCAGCATCCAGAAAATCAGAGCAGATATACTTTATGTTCTTCCTGTCTCCAATGTTTATCTTACAATGCTTTAGCATGTCTTCAGAAATGTCCACAAGATCAAAAGATGCTTCTGGATTCTTCCGTATCAACTGCTTGGTCCAGGTCCCAGATCCTGGACCCATCTCCACTACAGAATCGAAATCAACATCCGAAAGATGATGATTCAGTGCATGGTATGTCTGCCTATAACCCAACCATCTCCGGAAATTCTCTAGCCATCTGAAATGTTCGTAATCCTTGTATTTCTTTCCTTCCACCTGCTTCCTATAAGACTCTCGTATATCTTTTTTCAAATCAGACACCTGCTTTCTTCTTTATCTTTTGCAATTCTTTTTGGACTTTCTTGAGATTCGCATCAAGATCACGTTCGTCAGTCTTGATATATGCGACATGCATCAGTTTATCTTCAGCCTTCTCGATTCCTCGTTCCATATCCTTTATCCTTTTTCTTATTCTTCTCTCAGGATGTGCCGAATTCAACACACCTCTATCCTTCTCAGTCATCCTTCGTCTCATGTTTCTCATCAAACTGGGTGTATCAGAATAAAAATATAAGATAGAATAAGGATAAATTTCCACCAGCCGATCCAAGAATCTTTCAACTGTCCTGTATCCTCTTACGCCAGATCTGACTGGAAGAGTTGACACAGGACCCTTCTCTACAATATATATTTTATACTTTCCAGAGAACCTTTCAGCATTATAGATGAAATGCAAGATCACCTCAAGGTTTTTCATCTTTCCTTTAAGGCCCTTCAGGAGACTCTGATTTCTCTGCCTGGTTCCATGAAACCCGGATATCCAGGACACACGAAGCATCAAAATGAGATTCTTCCAGAAAAATGATGAAGCGAATAGATGCTTCACAATATCCAATCTTCTTAGGGGAGGAAGATCAATCCATTTGACAATGTCAGGATCATCAATCATTGACATGAGAGTAGATTTTCCAGCCCCTGGATATCCGAAGAAATCAATAACAATCATCACTAAAAAAAACGACATGGATATTATAAATATTGCGGAGAATCATCATGAGCAATGACAGGACAAAAACCACTTTTCTAAAATCACCATGAAGTAGTCACATTTATAAAATGGAAAAAATTCACCCTGATATGGGCATATTCAATTCAGATGATAAGTCAGATGATGGGCTTGAGAATGTCTTATCGGAGCAGTATGAGAGAAAGGAAAAATCAACCATCCCATATCATGAAGCGAAAGGTATCATTGAGAAGAATATTTCCAAGTATTGCGATAAGTTCGGGGGTACAGAATTTCCTGAATTAAGGATAGAAAAAGAGAAAGATGAGACTAATGTACGTTATGACTTCTCCAAGGACGCAGACCCATATGAAATAGTGAAGATATTCTCAGGGAAGATCGGGGATCTCAGACTCAACAATTCATTATCATCAGTGGTGTTAAGTAAAGACGATACCAGGATATTCCTGCATGAGAATGGTTACATGGGCAATAGTATAAACATAACCAAGAAAGATGATTTCACAGCCCAAGAGATTGACGCGATCGTAGAGACATACATTGCAGGGAACAGGCAAAAAGACAAAGTGATATCTCCAGAAGAAAAACTTGAGAACTTAGGCGTGACCATCTTTGATTCGGAAGAAGGGCTGACTTGGGACTATATCGCAGGATATGATCATGTCAAGCAAGAGATCAAAGATACAGTCATACTACCGCTTAAGAATCCCGAAATATACGAGACAATAGCAAGAGGAACACGGAAAAGATATGAATCCGTAAGACCAAAGGCAGTATTGTTTGAAGGTCCCCCTGGAACTGGAAAGACGACAAGCGCAAGAATCATCGCGAATGAAGCTGAAAGCTCCATGATATATGTCCCCGTTGAAAGCATAATGACAAAGTGGTATGGAGAAAGTGAAAGAAACCTATCAGAGATATTCTCCTCAGCTCAAGACCTGGGCGATTCGATCATATTCCTTGATGAGATTGATTCCTTGGCGACATCGAGAGAAAGAGACCTCCATGAGGCATCAAGGAGAGTGCTTTCTGTGCTCCTCAGAAAGATTGATGGTTTTGAGCCTAATGATAATACATTATTGATCGGAGCCACCAACAGGAAGGATGATCTGGATCCTGCGCTGATAAGCAGGTTTGACCTGAATGTCAACTTCCCGCTCCCTAATCTCGAAGAGAGAGTTGGCATCTTCCAGAGCTATGCCAAGCAATTGGATGAATCTGAGCTGAAAAGACTGGCAGAATCATCAGAAGGAGTTTCAGGCAGGAACATAAAGGACATATGTGAGCATTCTGAAAGAAGATGGGCTTCAAAAAGGATAAGAGGGCTTGTCGAAGATGATCTTCCTGCATTCGACGAATATATACATTCATTGGAAGCTAGAATGGATGGCGGCATCTGAAGTCAATAAGCCTTGTCGTGATGATCAAGAGAGATTATCTTCACTATATCCCCTCTGATCTTATAGACAAGAACAAAAGAACCAAAATGGATTCTACGATAACCAGAAAGACTATTACGCAAGGGCTTATAATGTTCAGGATGCTCAATTATATCGAGCAATTTATTCTGAATCTGCGAGAAAAGCTTCCTATCTTTTTTCTTAAGTTTCCTGATTGATTTCTCAAATTCCTTGCTGAATTCGAAATAATATTCCATCTCAAAGACCTTTCACATATTCTGATGCTTCGGTCTTAGTCATTTTCTTTCCATCCATCTTTTTCTCAACGTCACTATATTTTTCTATGAGAACTTTATTCCTCAAGAGCTCAAGTATAAGCTCTTGAATGTTTCTGTATCCGTATTCCTCAACAAACCTGTCTGATTCTTCAATGAGTCTTTCAGGCAAAGTCAAGCTTATCTGTTTCAATTTCATAGTATCTGTGGATACTGATAAATATTTAAATGTATCCGATGGTGACCAAAGCATGGAAAAGAGATGGATCAAGACTATTAAAAAGCTTGATGGAGAAATTATTGGAAGATCTCCAGAATATCTATGAAGATGCCGGCATCTGAACTCAGTAAGCTTTATGTGATGATCAAAAGAGATTATCTTGATCACTTCTCATATATGTTGTCATGATGATCATAATCGAGAAGTATTATTTTTTGTTTCTCATCATCAATATCTTGTCCATATCAGGTTTGATCTCTAGCGAATACATCTCTCTCAGCCGTATCTTTTTCTCAGATCAGAAAAATTGCCAACAGGAATACTTCTCTGCTTTCTTATCCTATCAAGTTTTTTAAGGTACTCGTCTTTGACTTTCGGTTCATCCTCTACGATGGATTTCATAAAGAAATCTACTTGTTTGCTCATACTTATTCCATTTTCTCTACAGAACTCAGAGAACTTCTTGTATGACTCATCATCAACATTGAATGTCTTTAATACCATAACATCACCATCAAATAATATTATTAAACATTATTTAAGTTTTTCCTATAGTGGATGCATGATAAAATTGTGATATCATCATTCAAAAGATTATTCTAGAGATTTTCGGAAGATTTTCGAGCAACAATGATAGATGCAGCAAAAAGACTTAATAGCTCAGACTGAACTCAGTAAGCTATACGTGATGAGCAAGAATAAGTAATATTGAGGATCATTGCTCTGTAACTTCCTTGAGTACACTTACAATCTCGTCATGAGCCATACCATTGCTCACAAGAAAACCCCCATGCACGAGTGTGTCCTTCTTATTGTATACTAACCCGTTTCCACCAAGAGAAGTCATCTTTCCGCCCCCTTCTTTGACCACACAATCCATCGCACAGATATCCCATTCATGGACATTGCCGAATCGGATATATACATCGGCTTTCCCGGAAGCCACATTACAGCCCTTCAGGGAACTTCCTCTGGACATTGATTCCTTGAATCTTCCTTCAACCAGTTTCAATCTC
>JBKGYM010000079.1:0-5064 GCA_046546115.1 Candidatus Woesearchaeota archaeon | reverse complement strand
TCCCATCATCTTCAGAATCGTCATCGTCATCATCATCATCATCATCTTCTTCAGAATCGTCATCGTCTTCATCCTCATTTTCAGAAGTTGTATTGGATGTGGAATCCTGCTCCGCAGCTTCAAGCTCTGTATCATCAGCAACAGCAAAAAGTACATCATCATCATGCTCAAACCGGACATAGGGTGCAGGCAGGATCATGTGCTCATCATAATCATTAAAATCTTTTTGCCGTCTGAAGACAGTATCCTCGCCAGAAAGAAGATCAACCTCTGTCTCATCAGATCCATCCACAAGCACTGCATCAACATCATTCTCGCCATGATTCTTCAATGTGATTGTATAGTTGAAAGAATCTTCACTTACAGCCACGACATCATTTACCTTTATTGACAATTCAGGCAAATCAGTATCCTCTTCCACAACTCTCGGACTGATTGAAGGAGCTTCCTCCCTGTGCCGCACTCCTTGATCATCAGTGAATTCGATCCATGGAATGCCCATTGAAGCATCTTCATCGAAAGCGATAAAATTCTCGCCAGCTTCGAGTGTAGCAGAACGTCCGGGATTGAGGCTTCCGACATCCTTTTCCACCTCACCAACATAGTATATCCCATCTCCACCAGTCAACCTGAGAATGACATCCTCAAACCTATAATCCTCATCATTCTCAATGACATAATCCACCTTATTCCGACGACCCATAGGCACTTCATCCCTATCGACCGTACGCGATATGGCCATATCCGGTTCGCGTGGATACACTGTGAAAGTGAAAGGCACCTCATAATCGTGATCACCCAAAGAATCAGAATAGATGACGCGCGTCGCAATATCTATCTCCTCCTCCTTTGAAGTTATGGGGAGTTTGATCACATAATCATAGATAGATCTCTCTTCGTCCGCCTCGATATCTGTCGTACGCTCCCGCGTCCCTGACTTGAACAGCCCCTCTGGAATGATATCAGAAAATGTGATATCCGACAGATCACTGGCTCTTGGATTTTTTGCTGCGACAGATAAGGTCACAGTCTCTCCGGACTCGGGTCTTGTCTCTGAGAGCGAATGATCAATCTCGATCTGATCAAGAGGCAGATAAGTGAATCTGAATTTTTCAGTGTCTGAATGATTATAACCAAAAGATGTCTGATATGATACTGTCAGTTCAACCTCATCATTGAATGATGAATTCACCATGGGAAAGCTTATATTCTCTCTGAATATCCTTCCTGTACTGTCGCCAGGAAAAGAGACAACAGAATTTGAATGATTGAGATGATCTGACTCTATGGTGAAAAGTACATCATCAATAGCCTCTTTGTATGGGTTGTCCATATATACATCCAACCTCCTTATCACGCTGCCCTCTACTTCAAGATTGTCATCAATGACATTAAAGACCCTACCCTCATCTGTCTCTTCCCATATGCGTAATTCAAGTCCTGTCTCCGGTATCTCTGCCTCAAGATCAATATCATCCGAAAGCTCGAATGCTAGGTCACCACTCATGAGAGCAGCAGACAATACAGGCTCAGAGAAGCCTTCCGATACGACACGAGCCACTATATCAAAACTTTCATCATCATCACCGCTGATTGTGCCTGAATATGTAAGACCATCATCTGCACTTTCAAGCCTTGAATCCCTCTCCTGAAGTCTCATCTTTGAAGGCAGCTCCAACATCAGAGGGTCGACAGTGACATCAGAAGAAGCTGTATTCTCTATGCTGGCAGTCAGTGTGATAAGGTCACCAAGATATATGTCTTCAGTCGCGTTAGCCGACAAGGTCAACTTATAAGGCAGATCCACTGTAACAGGCACCCCATCAGAAAATTCCCTCTGTGTCTCATATCCATCATGATATTCCACATATTGCTGGATATCACCTGAGAATTCAGATTCTGCCATAAGGCTATAGGTCAAGGTAACATCATCATCTTCCTCCAATGATGAGGATGACCAGTTAATCTCACCATCACTGTAAGACATGTCCTCACCGATGGTATCTGCAGCCATCCCATCAGGAATCTCCTGGACAAAATGTATATCATCCGCAGGAGCATCGCCCTCATTATACAATGTCACGTTGAGATACAATGTCTCCCCTGGATGCAATTCAGGCGAGGATGACTCCTGTGTGAAAGTGATGTCTGGAGATAATGTATGGACTTCCAGATCCGCATAATATTCTTCACTTGAGGTATCATACTCAGATCCAGTAAAACAGATCTTTAGGAATGTGGACGACAGACAGTCGCCTTTATCAATCACCTCGTTTATTGGACCATCAATCAAGATAACCTCACCGTCTGAGGACACACTGACATTATATTCAGATCCATAGACAACAAAACTATCGCCAGTGGCATAATCTGTGTCGTATACCAACTCAGATGAAGCGGTGACATAGGAAGAGGATATAAGGAAGAAGAGGAACACGGCCGTGATGGAAACAATCAAACAACCGTGATGTTCCGCTTTTCTCCTGTTACTGCAGGTCCTAGCAGATTCCATGAACCTCATTCCGTATCCTCCATTGCTACCTCATCCTCACTGATCTCGTCCTGTGAATCAGACTGATTGGACACATCATCCGATGTCCTATCAGCAACCTCATCACCCACGCCGGAAGCTGCTGTGTTTGTCTCCCTGATGACTGCAGTGACCAAAGAATCAGGGCTCATCCTGAGCAGATCAAAGATTATCGAATCATCTTTGATGTATATGTTTTCCTCACTATATTGCTCATAAAGATAAGCCATCCCTTCTGTGCCACCTTGTTCCATGATTGAGACAACATTGAGCAGGAACATCAGAGAACCCAGATCATCATTTCCGAACTGCACTCTCATGCCTTCCCTGAGCCCTTCGACAATCTCTGCCTTCATCTCATTCACAGAATTGTTGATATCCTCCTCCGTCTCATTGAGGATCTCAAAGCCTCGGTCTTCAAGAGATGCTTCAAGACCTGATAAGTCCGGCTCGCCTACATCAACAAAATCATGCACCAAATCCCAGGGTTCATCAGACTTTATGATCTCTATCGAATCTTCTTTTGGTATTGTACTGAAGATTGAATCAGCCTCAGTAGTGCCCGCTAGAGCAGCAAGGTCAATATCGCCGACAGGAGAATCTTTGAGAACATCCATCTCGATGAAGACAACTTTATAGGTCTCCTCAAGATAATCATTCTGCTCAATTGTCTCCTCATCGATATAATCAGAAGTCTTCACAACGCCACGTATCTCATCAAACTCCTCTGAAGACAGATGTGCCTCTAAGGAATCTAACATAGTGGTATTGAGAAACTTCATGCTCTCCTGAATGCCATCACCAGTTGAAGGCAACATGACAACACCAGACATTAAATCCTCTCCTTCTGTCAAAAGCAGGAGATTATTGGACACTGGGAAGGTCTCTTGAAACTCTACAACCTCGTTGTACACAAAAAGACCTGTTCCAGCGACGAGTAGCAACGATATCAGCAGAATCGTGCCTATTGTCACAATCACATTCTTTATGAGCTTGATTGCCATTATTATTGCCAATGCATATAAAACAAGAGCTATTATAATCGTTATCTCCATTTGGTCCACCTCTGAAGGTTATACCTTCCTTTTATCTTTCCAATAGATAAACACTAGGGCAACGGATTTAAATATATTACTGTTTGACCTTAATCATATGAAGCCAAAAAATGGTAAGAAGAGCATCAGAAAGCTGTCATTCAGGAGCTGGAAAAGTTTTGCAGAGCAGTTTGGGTTGAGCATAGGAGAAGGCAGAAGGGTCGTCACATTAGGAGATAAGAAGAACGAAAGATTCAATGTTGATGCTGAAACGAAAAGGATGATCTCTTCAATTAAATCCGATGCCATGTTCGCTGGAAACCCTCTCGGAAGAAATACTGGGAAAGGCTTCATACCAAGTCTCTGGAGCATTGACATGGCAGCACAGAGTGATATGGCAAAAAAGATAACACTTGATAAGCGGAGTGCTTGGCTATTCTTATGCGGAAGAGATATCTTTGCGAGCTCCCTTGAGGATGAGAGGCCTGAGAAAGATTATGTCTTCCCGATGAATGAGCAAGGAGAGAATCTGGGCATAGGGTTCTTTGATGGTAAGATGATCATCAACCTAATGGATAAAGGTGATTTTCTGAGGAGAGAAGGCTGAATCATATACTATAGAAGATAGTTCCGGAAATTATTTAAACATGAAACACTTTTCATTTTATGGGTGGTAGGTATGCCGTTCATACAATGTCCTTTCTGCGACAGTAATCACATACGGATGATTAACTTGAATAGTTATAAGTGTGATTTCTGTGGCAAGAGATTCTCTGAAGTGGATAGCAGAGACAGACTTCCAAGCTTCAATGTGTGATATCCGTTATGCAAAATTGATTTCGCATTAACCATTCACACATCTTGATATGTTGAGGAGTGCTTACACCGACAAGAAAATCATCATATTGTAATCATCTTTCTAATGCTTTCAGACCAGGAAGATACTTCCCTTCTATAAATTCAAGGCTTGCACCACCGCCTGTTGAGATGTGTGTTATCTTTGCAGAGAGCTTGGCCTTCTCTATAGCAGAAACTGAATCACCACCACCGATGATGCTTCTAGCACCAGAAGAAGCTACAGCCTTCGCAATATCTACTGTACCCTTATGAAAAGGCTTCTGCTCAAACATTCCCATAGGGCCATTCCACAGTATTGTTCCCGCTTTTGAGATGACAGAAGAAAATACATTCACTGTTTCCGGTCCTATATCTAGACCATAGTACGAACGTGGTAATGATGATATATCCACTATCTTCCTCCCTGATCCCCCAGTAGAACTTTTCAGAGAACGGCTGACAGCAACATCTACGGGAAGCATTATCTTGTTCTTAGAAGAACTGAGGAGCTTTTTAGCGACCACGAGCTTGTCATCCTCGACAAGACTCCTGCCAACCTCATATCCTTGAGCTTTCAGGAAAGTGAACATCATCGCCCCGCCTATCAGGATTGCATCCGCTTTCCGGACCATCCTTTTCAGGACTCCAATCTTATCCGAAACC
>JBKGYM010000078.1:0-5092 GCA_046546115.1 Candidatus Woesearchaeota archaeon | reverse complement strand
TACAAGTGATGGGATCCTTCTGGAGAACACATCAGAAAAGCCTTCTGATGTGAAGAAGAAAACTGGTTTCAAAGGTAAGATATACACTCTGGATGCTTCAAAGATTGCTGTAGAGGAATACCAGAAGAATGTGCCTAACACACCCCTTCTTGGAGCGATTGTCAAGGCAACTGAGATTGTTGAGATTGACGATCTGAAGAATGAGCTGGAGATAAAGATGAAAAGTAAACTTGGTGATGAAGTATTGCAGAAGAACATCAAAGCTCTTGACAGGGCTTACCAGGAGTTAAACAAAGATTAGATAAAACCAGATATAAAGATGATGAAAAAGATAATTAGCAAATAAATGATGATGTTGATTTGTATGAGTGAACAGAAACCAGGCTGGAAGAGCATAAAACAAGGTGGTATCACTGATGCTGGTAGTTCCAAGGAATTTAAGACAGGAGATTGGCGCGCAAAATTTCCTATACATTCCGAGAATAAATGTACTCAGTGTCTCATCTGTACTGTATACTGTCCTGACGATTGCATTCTTGTCAAAGAGGGCAAGATTGACAAGATTGATTATGATTATTGTAAAGGTTGTGGCATATGTGCCCAGGTATGCCCTGTGAAAGCAATCCGTATGGAAGATGAGACGAACTTTGATGATTACCAGAAAAATCCCAAAAAATATGTGGATGATAGAACAGAGAAGAAAAAAGGAGAATGATTATGGTCCAGAAAAAGATGAAAGGGCTTACAGGTTCGGAAGCTTCTGCGGAAGCCATGAGACAGATTGATCCTGATGTTGTTCCAGTATACCCGATAACACCACAGACTCCTGTCATGCATACATTTTCAAAATATATCTCGGATGGTGAAGTCAATACAGAGCTCATACGGGTCGAGTCAGAGCATAGTGCAATGTCTGCTACCGTAGGAGCCAGTGCTGCAGGGGCGAGAGTCATGACAGCAACGAGTGCTAATGGTCTGGCATTGATGCATGAGGTCGTATATATTGCTGCCAGTTCAAGATTGCCCATTGTCATGACTGTTGTCAATCGAGCATTATCGGGTCCTATAAATATCCATTGTGATCATTCAGATACTATGGCGGAGCGAGACTCGGGATGGTTACAGTTCTATTGTTCCAACGCTCAGGAAGTCTATGATATGACGATAATAGCTATGAGGGTTGCAGAGCATAAGGATGTTCATTTGCCTGTGATGGTGTGCCAAGATGGTTTCATCACCAGTCACGGTGTTGAGAATGTAGAGACATTGGATAATAACACGGTGAAGATGTTCATTGGTGAGCATACTCCTACTTATCCTTTGCTTGATACTGATAATCCAGTGACATATGGTCCTCTTGATTTATTTGATTATTATTTCGAGCATAAGCGGCAACAATCTGAGGCAATGATGCATTCAAGGAAGATTGTAGAGGATGTATTCTCAGATTTCGCGAAAATCACCGGAAGAAATTATAGTACCACTGAAGATTATATGCTTGATGATGCGGACCATGTTATACTTGTCATGTCAAGCACAGCTGATACAGCAAAAGAAGTCGTTGATGATCTGAGATCCAAAGGAGAGAAGGCAGGGTTACTTAAGCTGAATGTGTTCAGGCCATTCCCCGTGGGTAAGATCATTGATTCTTTGCGCGGTAAGAAAGCTGTTGGTGTGATGGACAGATCTGAAAGCTTTGGGGCGATGGGTGCAGCCCTCTTCAATGAGGTGAGATCTGCTTTGTTTGAGGTCCCTGAGCACGAAAGACCGAAGATCATCAATTATATATATGGTCTTGGGGGGCGTGATTGTGATGATGAGACACTTTCACATGTCTTCAAGGAATTGAAGGCTCTCATGGATGAGGATCATTTTGAGAAAGTTAGATATCTGGGGGTGCGAGAATGAATCTCAAAGAGCTTGCGAAAAAACCCAGAAGCCTTGACTCGGGCCACAGGATGTGTCCTGGTTGTGGTCTGGCTATAGCAGCCAAGAATATAATGAAATCTACAGATTATCCTCTTGTGGTATCTAATGCGACGGGTTGCCTTGAAGTGAGTACTACCATATATCCTTACAGCGCTTGGAATGTTCCTTGGATACACATAGCATTCGAGAACGCAGCAGCAGGGATCTCAGGCGTGGAGACTGCATATCGTGCTCTCAAGAAGCAGGAGAAGATTCCTGGTGGTGACAAAGAGGTTAAGTTTGTTGCTTTTGCTGGTGATGGTGGCACATATGATATTGGTCTTCAGAGTCTTTCAGGGGCTGCAGAGCGTGGTCACGATTTTGCATACTTCTGTCTTGATAATGAGGGTTATATGAATACCGGGATACAGAGATCAAGTGCCACACCTATGGGAGCAGATACTAAGACAACCCCTTCAGGGAAAGTCGAGAGAGGAAAACGTGAATGGCGCAAGGATATTGTGGGCATCATGGAATCTCACCATATGCCATATGTGGCACAGACAACTGTCTGGAACTGGAAAGATATGCTTATGAAAGCTAAGAAAGCTATTGAGACGCCAGGACCTGCATTCGTCAATGTCTTGTGCCCTTGTGTACCGGGATGGAATGAAGGTTCTGATCAGACAATCAATATATCCAAATTAGCTGTTGAGACTAATTTCTGGCCTCTCTATGAGATAGAAGACGGTCAATGGAAGCTTAATCATGATCCTGAGGAGAGAAAACCCATCGAGGAGTTCCTCAAGACGCAGAAGAGGTTCAGACATCTTTTCTCAAACGAGAACAGGCATATCATAATAGAGTTCCAGAAGCAGGTTGATGAGGATTTTGCACGGATAAAAGCTAAATCAGAAAAAATGTAGAAGATTAATTGAACTTATCGTGCTCCGACAATCTCTTTTTCTGCCTGACATCACACTTTTATTGCGTCAACTGGACATATCTCCGCAGTATCTTTTGCTTTCTGCTCTTCTTCTGGTGTGAGCTCTGTCTTTTTTGGTACTGCAACATCGCCTTTCATCTCGAAAAGTTCTGGTGCACTGCTAACGCATGCTGAACATCCGATGCATTCTTCAGTTATCTTAAGTGTCATCTAATCACCATCTCAAGGATTTTTTTGTTGCTATAAAAAGTTTTGCTTGAACTTTCCTCGCTTTCATGGATGATCATTTCCTTCCACTTTTCGGGTCTTGTCAGTGGTAAGTTTTTTAAAGTATCTTTTCAACAAACAGATTATGGATACCA
Organism: Candidatus Woesearchaeota archaeon; assembly: GCA_046546115.1. Classification (GTDB taxonomy): domain Archaea; phylum Nanobdellota; class Nanobdellia; order Woesearchaeales; family CAZJJJ01; genus CAZJJJ01. Next base: position 1,876 of record JBKGYM010000078.1, on the reverse strand, counting down.
TTTCAGAGACTGGGCAAGATTCTGTTGCTGATGGTAAGGTTATCGAAAGACTCCAGAGAATCCAGATTGAATATGGTTACCTTCCGAAAGAGTCTCTTGTCGCCATGAGTAAGGAGTTTGATATTCCTCTGTCAAAACTATACGGTATCGTGACCTTCTATTCTTTCTTCAAGCTCAACAAAGGTGCTGAGAATAAGATACAGGTATGTGATGGTACAGCTTGTCATGTCCACGGAGCCGAAGATCTGACAAAGAAGTTGACGGAGATCCTTGGTATTGAGGACGGTGAAGTGACAGAAGATGGTAAGTTCTCATTGGAGACTGTCAGATGTCTTGGGATGTGTGCCAGTGCTCCGATCATCCGGATAAATGATGAGGTATATCCTAAGGTAGATATTGAGAATGTCAAGTCTATAATCGATGAGCATAGGAAGTGAATTGCATGGTGGAGAAGAAGAAAGTTAGGAACGTGAAACGATCTTCCAGTAAGCGTGATACTGTAATAAAAGTTTGCAAGAGCAGTGGATGTAAATCGCTTAAATCTATGAAGATAATAGAGAATCTCAATGAAGTGGCACAGAGGACGGGTGTTGAGTGTGAAATCAAAGAGACGGGGTGTTTTGGACTATGTGAAGCAGGTCCTCTTGTGGTGGTTGAGCCTGATGAAACTTTTTATTCACATGTGAAGCCTTCTGATGCTGAAGACATAATCTCTTCCTTAAGACAAGGAGAAATAATTGAACGTCTTTTGTATAGTCCTGGTGACGGTTCAAGGATAGAGAGGATGGATGAGATTGATTTCTATAAGTACCAGACAAAATATGTGCTCCAGAGAACAGGCGAGATCGATCCTACCGATATAAAGGATTTTGAGAGTAAGAAAGGTTTTGAGGGGCTTAAGAAAGCATTGTCGCTTTCTCCTGATAAGATCATCGAGATTGTCACTGAATCGGGTCTCAGAGGACGAGGTGGCGGCGGCTTTCCTACAGGAAAGAAATGGTCTTTCATAGCTGCTAAAGATTCGGAAATCAAATACCTTGTAGCCAATGCTGACGAAGGCGATCCTGGTTCTTTCATGGATAGGATATTACTTGAGGGTGACCCCTTCGCTGTCATTGAGGGAATGTTGATCGCTGCACGTGCTATCGGTGCATCACACGGAATCATATATATACGAGCAGAATACCCTGAGGCTGTTGAGATTTTAGAGGGTGTCCTGGCCAAGTCACGAGAGATGGGCTACTTGGGTAATGATATATGTGGGGTCAAAGGTTTCAATTTCGATATCACATTATCCAAGGGTTCAGGCGCGTTTGTATGTGGTGAAGAGACCGCACTCATGAACAGTGTGGAAGGTAAGCGGGGCACTCCGAGGATAAAACCGCCATTCCCTGCAGAGGATGGCATACATCATAATCCTACAAACATAAACAATGTCAAGACATATGCTTATGTATCCCACATCTTGAGAGATGGCGCAGATTCTTTCAATCGGTTCGGTACAGAAAAAAGTCCGGGGACTGCAGTGCTTTCACTTACCGGCAAGGTCAACAGTACAGGTATAGTTGAAGTGCCAATGGGGATATCTTTGAGAAGCCTTATCTATGATGTGGGCGATGGGGTGAAGGGCGGTAAACGTCTTAAGGCTGTCATGACGGGAGGGCCGTCAGGTGGTGTGATCCCTGCATCTATGCTCCATCTTGGTGTTGACTATGAATCTCTTGCATCAGTAGGCAGTATCATGGGATCTGGTGGTGTATTGGTTTTTGATGAGACTGATTCAATGCCCAGCATAGCGAAATTCTTTGTTGGTTTCACAAAATCTGAAAGCTGTGGAAAATGTGTACCATGCAGAGAAGGAACATTAAGACTCCAC
>JBKGYM010000077.1:0-5107 GCA_046546115.1 Candidatus Woesearchaeota archaeon | reverse complement strand
CTGAAAGACAGAATATGAATGATATGGATGTATGGCTTATAAACGGGATGAGGAAGCCTGTCATGATGAGTGCGGAATATGCCTCTAGGAATGGTCCAATCATTATCAGCATGAGGGTTTTCTCGGCGATGAAGAAACCAAGGCCGGTAAGGAGAGCATATAACAATAATCTCCTTGTGCTTGCTCCTTTCCTGTCTCTCTCAATCAGAGTATAGGGCGCGATATTCTTGAACAATTCTTCTACAAGGGCACCGAAGAACATCAACAGGAACAACGCGGACATGTTCCTGAGACTGAGCAGGACCACAATCATCATCAGTTGTATGAGGAATATCAGAGGTACAGAGAAGAATGAGATCAAGATGATATTGTATATCCTGTGTCTCACTATGCTGTAGATACCAGATGAGATTTTCTTGCTTATACTCTCATAACTGAACATATTTGTATCGTTAATCAGTCTTGACCCTGCAAAGAAGATTACAAAAGCTGATACCAGTGTTGGTATCACTGAGAAGAACAGGGTCTGGATGTTTATCATCTCTCCTCTGAATGTTTTTGCTATGATTGTCAAAGGCGATGCTAGACTGATGAGTGAGAAGTTCATCATGAACGCAGGAACAAGAAGGTAGCATGAATACAGTGATATGAAAAATATGGCTATGAAACTCAACTCCTTATGACTCCTTGAGACCATTGCGCTCAGGAATGAGATCGCAAGATATGCTAGGATGACTGCGATAGATATGATAGAGGCATAGAGTGCAGAGCTAATTGATGAGGTGTTGGAGATTATGACTGGTAAGAAGATTGATATTGATATTAAGAAATATGGCAGTGTCTTTCCTGTTATCATCTCTAATCTATTGATTGGAGACATCAACAGAAAGATTCCTCTTTTGTTTATCTTTTCTGCCATCATACTGTTTGAATAGACCAAAGCGATCATCGCGAGTGGTAGTGTGAGAATTATTACTATGATGAGTACGTTGAATTGTGCGAAGGGGTTTATATCTTGTGCACTCATGTAATCTTCTTCGATAAGCTCTTCATCATCTTCTGTACGAGTATCAGTATTGATTCCTGTCTTGTTATCTTCAGCTTTTTCCTTTCCATTTTCCTTCTCTTTATCTGTCTCGCTTCTATCTTTATCTGCAGTCTTGTCTTCTGGTGTTTCGGTATCCACCATATCATCATTGTTGTCTGTCTCTTTGGCATCCTCTTGGTTCATGCCCATCGATTTTCCAATCTCGCTGTCGAATGATTCTCCATCCCTCTCTACCTCAATTACATTGATTCTCAGTGGGAATGCATACATCTTGTCATATTCTCCGTATATATCATTATTGAAATCCTTGATCGCGGACTTCAGTGAGAAGACCGCAGCTTTGCCCCTATCAGTAGAATCTACGAAAATGAAAAAATGGTCATCATCTGATTCGATATATATATCCGCTTCCGCTTCGGGAGTTTCTTGGAATTTTCCTGTACTTTCCAGTATCTCTTTTATTGTCTCGTCTTCTGTGCTGAACCTGTAGAATACTTCATTCCCAGCTATACCTAACTCCATGAATAAAGATACTGATCCATAGACTAACAAACCCAGCATCAATAATATGAGTATAACTTTCTTCTCATCTTTCGTTCTGTGTTTCTTTGTCTCGAACCTGGCTATTGCCAAGATTTTTCTTAGATCTGCCATATAAATCCTTGGTCACTCGGTTATCCTCAGAAAGATCTGTTCAAGATTTTTCTCCTCAGTCCTGATGTCTATTATCCTGCGTTCCCTGTTTGTGGATTCGGTCATAAACTTATTGAGCTTTTTAGCATTCTTGAATTCTTTTATTCTTATCTTGCCTGAATCAAAATCCTTGTATTTTATCACGTATTTTGGTTCACCAAATTCTTTCTTGACGTTCTCCAGATAATCGTTGAGCAGCACTTTGCCTTTATGGAGAACAACTATCTTGTCACATACGAATTCTACATGGTGAAGGTTATGTGCGCTGAATAATATGCATTTTCCATCTCTTTTCAGTTCAAGAATATAATTCAACAGAAAATTTGCCGTATGAGGGTCCAGCCCAGATACTGGTTCATCATATATTAGTATGTCCGGATCATTGATCAAGGATCTTGCGATAAGGACTTTCCGCTTCATGCCCTTTGACATGTTTCCAAGGGGCTTATTGAAATGTTCTTCTCCCAATTGTAGGGATTCCAGTATCCTACGCGCTTTCATATTCGTTTCTTTTTTGTTGAGCCCATAGATCTCCCCGAAAAACACGAGATACTCCATAACGTTCATCCCTTCGTATATGGCAGTCTCTTCTGGTACGAAACCAATGCTTTCCTTTATCTTCTGAGCATCTTTACTAAATCTTAAGCCATTTAGTCTTATGTCTCCTTTATCAGGTTCCAATAATCCACATAACATTTTAAGAGCAGTTGACTTGCCTGCTCCGTTCGGTCCGATGATGGCTAGGATTTCCCCTTCTTCAACTGAAAATGAAAGCTTGTTGACTGCTTTCAGGTTTTCATAACTTTTTGATATCCCAGAAACTTCGATCACTTCTATCCCTCACATAAAATGATTCTCTTCAGACCATATCTACGGTGATGGTCACCTATCATTCTTATTAAACTTCTTCTTGTTATTGTGTTTATCCTCATTCAGATTTATCAAGTATGGGCTCAAGAACAATCCTGCAAGCAGGATCTCAAATCCTGATGTTATCATGGACATGTGTGTAGCTGTAGTAGTGGATATCTTATACCCATTGTTGCTCATAAGTATTATGGTCAAATATACAAGGTGTACACCTATGAAATAAAACGGAGGTATGAAATCATGATTTTCTGCGTTGACGGAAGAGAGATATGCGATCATCACGATATTCACGACAAACCATACGCCAATGAGCACAAAATCAAGATATTGGAATAACAATATCATGTCCATCTCTGTTTGGACCATGGCGTTCTTGAGTCCTAGATAATTTATTATCCCGAGAAGTATCACTATCAGTATTCCTGCAATATACCACAGAGGGAGTTTTGTTGTCTTTAAGAATATCATAGAAAGTTTATCACTTGATGTATTTATATATTTTCTGTATTGAAGTTCAGGGCTTGACCCTGAATACGATTACGAACAATAGAAGTATGGTGATGAATAGTGCCATGATTAGGTTCTGTAAGAATTGGTGAGCCCTTATGTATTCTGTCTCACCACTCAGGACATCAGTCTCGGTTATGATTCCTTTTATAGACTCTTTCTCTGTGACTAAAAGATGCCTTATGCCATTCTCTCTCATGGTTTTTGCAGCATTATTGACTGACTCTTTTGGCCTTACAGAAAGTATGGGTGAAGACATGATTTTCTTGGCATTCAACCCTTTTTTGCTGTCCTTTGATAATACTTTTTTCACGAAATCTTTCTCAGAGATTATCCCTTTTGGTTTCTTGTTCTTATCGTAGACAATGACAGAACTGATGTTCTTCTTGGCCATCTTTTCAGATATGGTCTTCACTGAAGCGTTTTCAGAGACGCTTTCAACCTTTCTTGTCATTATATCTTCAGCTAAAAACACAATCAATCACTATGTCTTTTTATGAGATAAATGTATTTAAATCTTTTGAAAAAATCAAAAATTAAATAAATGTCTGCGCTAATGAAAGAGATATGGCAAGGAAAAAGACTGTCAAGTCCGCAAAGACCGGAAAAAAGCAAACATCACAAAAAGGTTCTAAGGACAATGAGTCTTTCTTGTATTGGATGATCTCTAAGATATCGATCCATCCACGCTTTGAAGGCAACTGGATTTTCCTTGTCTCCATCCTGATTTTTGGTCTGTTGTTTCCGCCTGCCATGAGTTTTGGCGTCATGTATTTCATATACCGGAGCTTTCCCAAAGAACCAAAATTATTTGATAGGCATCTTCTCGTCTTCGGAATTTCACTTATACTGATAAGCTTCCTTTCATTGGCAGCTATAGGTATGGAGATGAGTGATATCATCAACATGACTTTCTCTTCCACGGTATTTACACTACTTCTTGGCTATCCTTTTGTTTTTGCATGGCTGTGGTTCGATTGGAACTATGGTCTCAATGCTAACAGAAAACAATAAAAACAGCATATCTAACCCCGGTGTCATGAGGCTCGTCTATGTAAAGCTCTGGAATATTCGCTCCTATACGAATGAGAAGATAGATTTTCCGGAAGGGAGTGTTCTTCTCTCGGGTGATATCGGCTCAGGAAAATCGACGATACTTCTGGCCATAGAATTTGCACTGTTCGGTATAAAACGTGGTGAATTTTCAGGATCATCCATCCTGAGGAACGGGGCGGATGAGGGATTAGTGGAGCTCAAGTTCATCTTGGATGGAGAGAAAGAGGTTGTCGTACAGAGGAAGCTCAAGCGCACCCAAAAATCCGTCAAGCAGGAGTCAGGGTTTGTCATGATCAATAGACAGAAACTGGAGGGAACTCCTGTAGAGCTCAAGTCCAGGATCCTTGAGATGCTTGGTTACCCGACTTCTCTCATCTCCAAGGGCAGGGATATGATATATCGCTATACTGTATATACGCCTCAAGCGGATATGAACAGGATACTTTTCTCTGATAATGAAGAACGTCTTGATACATTAAGAAGAGTCTTCAATATTGATAGATACAAGCGTGTCCGTGAAAATCTCCAGCTTGTTATCCGGAACATGAAAGGGAAGATCGCTAACATGGAGGGAAGGATACAAGATCTTCCAGAGAAGTCAAGGCAGAGAAAGAAGCTGATATCAGAGATAAATGAGATAATACGTGAAGCAAAGTCCATCATTCCAAAGATAAAAGATGTCAGTGGAAGGTTGGCTGAGTCCACTGATTCGCTTGAGAGTCTTGAGAAGAAGAATGAGGCGCTCATTGAGGAGAAGAAGAATCTTGAGTACTTGAAGAAAGAAAAAGGGTCTCTTGAAGATAGGCAGACCAAGCTTGAGAAGGAAATCGTCAAGATCAATAAGGATGTAGAGAAGATACGTGAGAGGATGCCCGAGGATGATGCGGACGATGAGATCGCTGAATCACTCGCAAGACAGATTGAAGAGAAACG
>JBKGYM010000076.1:0-5349 GCA_046546115.1 Candidatus Woesearchaeota archaeon | reverse complement strand
ATGCTGGATAGAGACCTGGCTGAGCTATACGGAGTAGAGACAAGAACACTGAATCAAGCAGTCAAAAGGAACAAGGAAAGGTTTCCTGAAAGATATATGTTTCAGCTTGACGAAGAAGAGATGAAATATTTAGACTCTCCTGATAATAACTTGAAATCACAAAGTGTGACATCAAGATGGGGAGGAACTCGAAAATTAGCATATGTTTTTACTGAACAAGGTGTTTCAATGCTTTCAGCTGTACTGAAAAGCAAGAAAGCTGTTGATATCAGTATCAGGATAATAGATGCATTCGTTGAGATGCGTCATTATATCCAGAATAATGCTAATGTCTTCAACAAGTTCGAACAGATTGATCAGAAACTATTGAGTCACGACAATCAGCTTAATCAAATATTCAAAGCGATTGAATCAAAACAACTTACTCCAAACCAAGGTATATTCTACGATGGACAAATCTTTGATGCATACAGATTCATAAGCAATCTGATAGAGAAAGCAGAATCAAAGATAATACTGATCGACAATTATATCAATGAAGATACGCTGACCATGCTATCAAAGAAGAAAAAGGAAGTCAAAGCGACAATATACACAAGAGAAATAACGTCAAAGACAAAACTAGCAGAAAAAAGATTCAACCAACAATACGGAAATCTGAAAATGATTCAATTCAACAAGTCTCATGACAGATTCCTTATTATAGACAATCAGATATATCATATAGGAGCCTCATTGAAAGACGCAGGAAAAAGATGGTTCGCTTTCTCTAAGATTGAAAGACCTGGATTAGAGCTCTTGGAAAGATTGGACTGAATAACAAAAGATTTAGAGAAGTTTGCTCATATTCTTCATGGGTCTCCCTATCAAAAAGTTTCATCCTGCTCAATTCTTGCTGTAACTTCGAACTCACCTGTATTGCTGTTTGAGCCATAGCATACTACAATTTACTATAGAATATAAATATTTCAATTTATTGCAAGCACATCCCATACATCACATCCATTATCTCACGTAGATTCTCTACATCATAATTATTATACTCTAACAGAAGATCGAGATACTCCCTCTTCCGAGTACTCTTCCAACATTCCCAAAGATAAAGAGGATCGACGATGGCATCACCATAATCACGCTCTATACCCAACTCCTTCTCAATACTCTTCAATCCACCATTGTAACCAAGAGAAGAACATAAGAAACGAAGATCTATATGCGCCATCGAAGGCAATGAGAAACGCTTCTTCAACACAGGTAGATCAAAACACAAACCATTGAAAGTAATCAATATCTTGAAACGGGACAACACCTTATAAAGATAAGAGCCATCCATATTGAAACCTTGTACGAACTGGAATCGATTCTCCCCATCACTCAAACCGATGACAGTAACATCATAGCGAGAGAAACCAGTCTCAATATCAAGAAAGACACAGTCTTCCCTGAAATCACCATACAACCTATACATCTCAGAGAATGGCAACCTATCAACAAAGTATGACAGATCACCAGAACGAAGATGATGCTTTGCCTTCAATATCTCCCTATCATAATACTTTTTCCTGAAAGAGGATATGCCAAAAACACCAAAAGAATCAAGAAAATCATTCCAGGATAACACTCCTTGATCCCATATCTTCCTCTCCATGGAATGACCTATTTTGTCAAGGAAGATGAAACTGTTCTGTATCATGAGAGAAGGATAGATGTGGACCTTAAAAGCGATATGGACATCCGTCCAATGTCCTGTGAACCAGATAAGAAATAATCCAAATGTGATGAGCGATCAGAAACAACTTTCAGGAGTCATCAAAAAGGCGATACATGATCTTGTATTTGTCGAACTCCTCAAGGTCTTCATAATCTTGGCCCACACCAAGATAAAGCACAGGCCTCTGTGTTACATAGGATACAGAGATGGCAGCGCCTCCCTTCTCATCGACATCAGCCTTGCTCAGTATGATAGCATCGAAATCGACAACTTTCTGGAACTCTTTCGCCTGTTCCAGGCAATCATTACCGGTTATGGATTCACCAACAAAAATCGTGAGATCTGGTTTAGAGACCTTGTATACCTTCTTCAGCTCGTCCATGAGATTGGAATTCGAATGTAGCCTGCCTGCGGTATCTATTATAACAGTATCAAGCTTTTTAGACTCAGCATACTTTATCGCATCAAAAGCGACAGCTGCTGGGTCAGACTTGTAATCGTGCCTGATGAGCTTAGTATCTAGATTATCTGCATGCTCCTGTAACTGGTCAATAGCTGCAGCCCTGAAAGTATCAGAAGCTGCCAGTACTGAAGAGAATCCATTCTTCTTGAGCAAGTGAACCAACTTTGCTATCGTTGTAGTCTTACCTGAGCCATTGACACCTACAACCAATATCTTGTAAGGTTTTTTGTTCTTGATATCATTCATGAAATCTGGCTTGTCCTTATCGAGTATCTCTTCTATCGTCTCCCTCAATGTAGTCTCAATCTCACTAGAGATATCTTTACGAGAGATCGGACGGTCCACTAGTTTTAGCTTGAGCTTATCCTTTATTATCTCGATGACTTCTACGGCCACATTATTCTCAAGCAAGGTGATCTCGAGCTCCCAAAATAGCTCATTGAACGCTTTCTCTGAAAGAACCTTCTTCGTGAAGGAGTCAGAAAGCTTCTGGATGAAACCTCTCTTCTCTTTCTTCTCCTCTTCTTCAGTCGCTTTTTTTGCTTCTTCTATCTCTCGCATCTCTTGCTCATGGAATGATTCAGAATTAGTAGCTCTGCCCACGTAATATTTGGTAGAATCTTCAATATCCTTGACAGCCTCATTGATCTTCTCTTTGAAACTGGAAAGCTCCCTCTCATTGAGTTCATCTGGGACATCCTCTGGGACCTCAATCTTCTCTTCCTTGATCGGCGTGTCTTCTGAATCCTCAATCTCCTCAGGAGTAGGTGCCTTCTCAGCCTCATCTTTGCTCTTGAAAACCTTATGGAAGAAGCCTTTCTTCTGGGAGGTTTGCTCCTCTAAGTCTGGATCTTCTTCTTTTCTCTTATCCTCTTGTTTCAGCGACTCTTCCTCTTGCTTCAGCTCCTGCCTATCCTGAGGTGTCTCTTCTTGACCATCTGCCACCTCAGAACTTTCATCGACTTCTTTAGCGAAACGATTGAATGCGCCTTTCAGCTTATCCTTGAAACTCTTGAACATAGAAAGAAATATCTGTATAGTTTAATAAATATTTTGATTAGGATCGGTCCCAATCACCAATATTCAGCTTAAGACCGAGGATGTCCATCATCCTTGTCTTCATCTTACTCTTCTTTTGCTTAGAGAAATCGGGGAAATTTGAATTTACAAGATTGTCGATGAAAATTCTCTGCTGCTCAACAGGCATCATGCTTATCCTAGAATATCCTGATTCCGAAAGAGCTTTTTCAACAATAGCATTGCCATCAACCCCCACATCATTAGTGAGATAGTTGGTCAATCCACTGTCTACAACATACTTCTTTGGCGCAGTCACTGCATTCCAATTCTCACCTGATTCTCTCAGTCGGTTAAAAGCAAAAGCGATCAGGATCATATTGATATAGCTAATGAGCAACATTATCCTCTGTAGAACATGCAATCCCATGCTATTCGCCAAGATGTACAGCAAGACAATGATGAAAAAGGCACTCCAAACTGATGCAAGCCAAAGGACCCTGGCATCCTTGAGCTCCATATAATACGTATAGAAATAAAAGAAAAAAACGATGGCTAGAGGCAATTTAAGATATACGGAGTGGAGAGCGAAATTATCGTACTGCGATAAGATAAGTGGATTTACCATGTAATCCAGAATGAGTACTGCCACAGCATATGCCAATATCAGTATATTAGTCTCAGCCTTGGGAAGCAACAGACCTAATGTGCCCCGCATAAGCATCAGGACAAATGCTACCAACAATATCACCCTCATCAGACCATAGAAAGCCATGCTGACATCAGAGGATCCGTCAAAGGAGAAGATACTCACCAGAACAGCTGAACTCCAGAATACAAGCCCGCCACCCCACAGTATCGCAGATCTCTTCAATCCACCATCAAATAACAGAAGAAATCCTGAGACAAACAGGTACAAGGCTGATGCCAACCTTGCAATCACCAGCAATATGGTGAGTATCATAAATATTTCATGTCATTGATAGATTTAATATTTTCCAAAAAGAGTAAAAACAAAAAATGATATCGCCATGGTAGATTCTGCAGATGTGATCACGCAATCTCTGGTTCCTCTATAACCTTTCTGGGCTCAACCTCCTTCTCTTTTTCATCAATCCCTGAAAGTTCCAGAGCTGCCAACTCGTCCAAAGAATCCAGGTCATGCACCATTAGCTTACCCATAGAGAGAGTATATATCCTGTCCCTTATTATCAATGAGCGGACAATCTCACTCCGATAGTCATCGTGTGTTTCATTAGAACCCTTGTCAAGATGAGTTATCTTTCCTTTAAGGTCAAAACCTGAATCGACATCCGCTTCGAAGATGTAAGCACCCTGGAAAACAGTATCACCTCTTGGCAGGAACTCTCTACCATCACGCTCTTCTATCTCTGTGTCTTCCCTCTCTTCTACAGGGAGGATGACCAGTCCACGAGAACGATCAAAGAGGAAGGATCTATGATTATTCAAGACAGGGGTATAGCTTCCACTTCCGCCAATCACATGGGTTGAGATCTCTTTTGGATCATCCATATCAGATATGTCGAAAAGAGACAATTTCACTCCGCCGGTGACTGTTCTTTCATCACTGAGCTCCTTCACGTCGCGCCCTACGCCAATCAAGTGATTGTCCTCAACTGGATGCAGGTAATCTGAGACCCCTGGTATCTTGAGCTCACCTTCCACAACAGGGTCACGTGGATCTGAGATATCTATCGAGAAGAGTGGATCCACAGTCCTGAAGGTCACAAGATGCATGGTATCTCCCATGAATCTGGCAGAATGTATCCTCTCTTCAGGTGCAAGACCTTCGAGTTCACCGACAACATCAAGATCCATATCAAGCACATAGAGATTGTTCTCAGACGGATCATCAGAATCCCAGAAAGATCCGCTTGTGGTTGCGATCCGGAAGAAACCATCATGCTCGTCCATAGAGAATTGATCATCCACATGGCCTTTCACTTCACCAGATGTCTCATATTCCATCCCGTCTCCAATAGAGATGCGATGGATTATTGTGCGATCCCGCTCCTTCTTGATCTCTTCTCTTATAGTGGATATCATTTCTTCCATATCTTCTAGCAATGAGGTCGCATCGTCTTCATCAAGCCCTGTGATGTATTCATGGACAACATGATTGATCTCATTTATCTTA
>JBKGYM010000075.1:0-5371 GCA_046546115.1 Candidatus Woesearchaeota archaeon | reverse complement strand
TCTGAGAGAGCAGAATCAATCTCTGAAAGCTGCATATTCAGAGTGCGTATCTGTTGATTGCAAGAATTCAGTCTATTTTGGGAGCGTTGTACATCAACTTCTTCTTTATTAGAACTCTCATCCATAAAAAACACCTTGTAAATGTGATGAACTCACACTGAAAACAGAGCAGAGATCTTCTTATAGACAAGCACTAACCTGTCCACTGACGACTCTGCCGCTTTCATCGCAGTAGGATCATCCGCCTCCAGCTTGAAGACAACACCATCTGAACGTGTTGTTGAAGTCCACTTGAACCTTGAAGCATCAAGCAATCTCTCTTCAATCAAGAGAGCGTCCCTAAGCGTCTCGGGTTGCGAAGTATCAACAAAAAGCTCCTTCTTGAGCATATCATCTCGCCTTCACATGGGTTGTGGTCGTTCTCATCTTATGCAAGATCTTGGATCCGCAGTAAGGACAGTGGATCCTTTTCCTGAGATAACTGTCAGAGATTGTCTTTTTGCAAACGAAGCATCTGTATTCCATGATTTATCAACTCAATCCATATATTTGATATCAAACTATGACAATGACAAGAGTTATTCAAGCTTGGGAATTCTCCTCAAGATCAAAATATTCCTGTTTATTACCAGTCTCTTTGGATACAAAACCTTTTGGGTCAAAAGCGTATGCCTTTCCAGTGAATTTAATCCCTGTCTTTGTGCATTCCCAGAGCCCTGAGGAAAGCCGCCTTACAGTATTCTTATTACAGAAAGGTGATTTCTTGTTCTTCTGGACAAGACCTTCCGTACGGCTCATTTTCTCTCTGATGGACTTCCCATATCTCACACCGAATCTTCCGCCTCGGCCCTTCACTTTCTTTACCATATTCAATCAGCCTTTAATTGTTATTTTTCATCTAAACATCTAATACCTTTCGGAGCAATGGGGCTGCTCAGATTCGAACTGAGGTCATCTGGTCCCAAACCAGAAAGGATAACCAAGCTACCCCACAGCCCCGGATAAGCATCAGGACAGCCATGAAAGAAACCCAGTTTATTTATAAAAGTTTCTGTACACCATAGCGCACAGAAAGTAATAATCCTATAAGATAACACTCCCTGAGCACTTTCAAAGATTTTGTCAAAATTTATAAACATTCCCTCATTTTTCGTGGATATGAAAAAGATAAGTGCTGCACAAAGATATAAACTGAGAAATTTCATCAAACACATTGAAGAGTTCAGAGGAAGGAATACAGAACTCGTCACCGTCTATGTCCCTAGTGGCTATGATATCAACAAGATACTGACGCACCTCTCTCAGGAACAAGGGACTGCCGGTAACATCAAATCAAAATCAACGCAGAAGAATGTCATTGATGCATTGGAAAGGATGATACAGCATCTGAAGCTATTCAATCAAACACCACCTAATGGACTTGCCGCATTCGCAGGTAATGTCGCTGAGAAAGAGGGACAGAGTGATGTGAAAGTCTGGAGCATAGAGCCACCTGTTCCAATCAACACAAGAGTCTATAGATGTGATAAGGAATTCCATCTCGATATATTGAGGGATCTGGCCGAGACAAAAGATATATATGGACTTGTCGTGATGGACAGGAGAGACGGTGATGTGGGTTTCTTGAAGGGGAAATCTATCATTCCTGCAGTAAGCACACACTCAAATGTTCCTGGGAAGACACGGGCAGGGGGACAGAGCGCTCAGAGATTCGAGAGACTCAGAGAAGGTGCTGCGATAGAATTCTATAAACGGATTGCTGATTATATGAAAGAACAGTTCTTGGAGAACAAAGACATAAAAGGTATCCTGATTGGCGGACCCGGAAGGACAAAGAATGATCTCATCGATGGCAACTACATAAATAATGAACTTAAGCAGAAGATAATCGCGATAAGGGATCTCTCCTATACTGGAGAATTCGGGCTCCAAGAACTGGTGGATAAATGCGAAGATACACTTGCGAACGAGGACATAGCTGAAGAGAAGAGCACCATGAATGATTTCTTCACAAGGATGGCCAAAGAACCTGCTAAAGTCAGCTATGGAAAAGCCCAAGTGATGGAGCTCCTAAAACAAGGCGCGGTAGACACACTAATCATATCAGAAGAGCTGGATGAGCATTCAATGGAAGAGTTCGATAAAGAAGCGAAGAATGTTGGAACGACAGTGAAGATAATATCAACAGAGACAAGAGAAGGGATACAGCTCAAGAACATAGGTATGGTGGGAGCCATACTGAGATTTGCGATAGAGTGATGATTCTCGTATCTACATACATAATGAACCATTTGTCTCTTCGCATAACAGCTCAACCATTTCTGCCTTATTACGCAATCCGCAGAACCTGTCTTCGCCTATGACGACACAAGGGAATTCAGTTATATTATAGTATTTCAACAACAGATCAAGTGTAGGAAGATCAAGATCCGCATCAAAAGAGAATAAGGCGAGGTCATCCCCTCTTCCTTGATCCTCGAGCTCATGACGTATGTCTGTCAAGACAAAAGCCTGTGGATCACAATCAGGACACTCACTCTTCTCCCGATAGAAGAAAGACATCAATGTCTGATTGGCACCACATGTACTCTCAATCCGCTTCATCAGCATATAATAGAGTACAGATCTCTGATTGAACAAGGTTTTCTTCTTGTAATAGAAAGGACTTTCCATGAATTCCTCGGTTGCCTGCCTGTATTGATCGATCTTCATGCCAAGGTCCCAAAGCTCTTCATTCATGCCCGACAACATCTTCTCAAGAGCCATACAGGTATATTCCTCACCGAAATGATCAGCCATAAGCAAGAGTGTCTGCATCTCCTCGTAATCATTGATGATTGTATCCATACGTTCTTCCAGCTTATCTTCCCTCATCTCGGAGACGATGGAATTTGAAAAGAAGATTGACACCATCAGTATCACAGTTATCAGGAACGCTACTATGAAGATGCGCTTGCTCCGTTTTTTCACCGCCACTTTACTTTCCTCCGTGAAATTGCTGATATGATTGATGAGCCCCAGAAGATCTGGTAAAGAAAAAATAAGAAGATAAAGCCTAAAAAACCAGGAATCCTTGTTCGCATATTCTTCTTTGCAAGCCTCATGGCAATTATGGCGGTCGTTGTTGTTATGAGTATCGCTGCAACGCCGAGTATGGTAAGACCTCCTGTCTTGAGAAGATCAATATTCAAAATACTGAAATCTGATAAGAAATTGTAATTTGTCAGGGAGTAGAACGATATCGTCTCTATAAGATTACTCAGTGTAAGGAATATAGTATAAAGGAACAACAACAGGCCGCATGTCACCACAACATAAGTATAGGGATATATGAAGGCGAACATTCCATTCCTGTTCTTGAGCATCATCGATCGGTATTGCCACAAGGTCAAAAGCGATCCAGTATACCACCTTTTCCTTTGCACATAAAGTTCTTTGAAAGTTCCAGGACTTATCGTCCTGACCTTAGTGGTGGCACAATTTGCGATCTTATATCCTGCGCGGTGCATCCTGACCGCGATCTCATGGTCCTCAACAATGTTTCTCTCATCAAATCCTCCGACCTGAGCAAGCACAGACCGCTTGTATATAGAGAATGGGCCTGGTGTCACATGTACAGCATTGAAGAATGACAATGCTCGAAGAGCCAGAGCAAGCCCAATCACATACTCAACTTCGACAATCTTCTGTAATAATGTCTTAGGATTTTTCACTTCAACAGAGACCGTCACAGCACCAATTTTTTTCCCATTCTCTTCTCGTTTGAAATAAGGGATAGCTTCTTCGAGAATCTCTGGTGAAACCTCTGAGTCACCATCCATGGTAGCCACAAACTCACCTGTAGCCAGAGCAATGCCTTGATTGAGTGTCGCTGCTTTACCTTTGTTCTCCTTATTGTCGACAAATATCATCTCCGTGCCGGCAATCTCATGGTTCACAATATCACTCGTATCATCCTTGCTTCCATCATTCAGGATTATAATCTCAAGCTTATTGGAAGGATAATCAACTTTCTTCAACGAATCGATTGTCTCTTTGACCTTTTTCCCTTCGTTATACACAGGAACCAAAATAGTCACTTTTGGCCGGTCCTCATTATTGAAAAACCTAGGACCGCGGTACAAACTCTTCCTGTTCGTCAACAAGGTCAGAAGAAGAGCTACAGCAAAATAAGTCGAAAAAAACCATACCATTGTCACGAATATGCTATATACAATATTCATTATATTACCTCATCGCAAGGAGAGTATAATCGCTGCTTTTTAAAAGATTACATGAGATTATTAAAATATTTCGTTTTGCTAAGTGGGTGAGCTTCTAAACATTTTTAAACATTGTTTGGTTATTATTGTAGCAAATGAGCAAAAAGGGTGGGAAAAAAGATATTGGGAACCGCATCCATCAGCTGTTCAAGAACAACTGGAACATCAGTATATTGGCCGGTATGTTCATAACTGTCCTTGTGATAAGGCTTTCCTTTGCATTAAAAACTGCAGAATTCAGCAGCGACAGTGCTTATTTTGTGCTGGAGCAAGTCGAGACCATAGCAAAAACTGGATTTCCTTACGTATCAGGAGCAGGCTCTGGAGCTTTATCATTCTTCCCGCCGGTCTTCTACTATGTGCTCGCATTCTTTAATATGTTCATGCCCATCTTCATCGTAGGTAAAGTT
The DNA here is from genome assembly GCA_046546115.1 of Candidatus Woesearchaeota archaeon. GTDB lineage: Archaea > Nanobdellota > Nanobdellia > Woesearchaeales > CAZJJJ01 > CAZJJJ01. Next base: position 699 of record JBKGYM010000075.1, on the reverse strand, counting down.
GTCCCTAATGTGCTTGCCGCTTCCACAATATTCATTGTATATGCGATCTCTATGAAGTTCACAAGAAACCAGGAAGCATCAATATTCGCGGCGTCACTCTCTGGGTTCATCCCTGTATTCTTCCTTGAGACATTCAACTCAATCTCGATATACAGCCTGATTGTACCCCTTGTCCTCTTCTCATTCTATGCATTTCTCATGATAGGCAATGACGATAGGTTCATTCCCATCTATATAGGATCTATACTCCTGCTGAGCTTCACTCATCCAACCGTATTTTTCGTGGTCGCTGCCCAATTGCTTTACTTCACATTTGTCAAGGTTGAAGGGCTTAAGCATAAGAACGTAGAGATCGAAGCCATACTTGTCTCTATATTTGTGGTGATATGGTCTCAATTCCTAATCTTCAAGAACGCTTTCATAGAATATGGACCAAACATCATATGGCAGAACATACCCTCACAGGTATTCACAGAATATTTCCATAGCATAACCCTCATAGACGCAGTAGCCATGATAGGTATTGTGCCAACATTTGCAGGCGTGTCAGTTTTCTTCAGATATGTGAGGGAAAGGAAGTCCAAATTCATATTCTTCTTCTTAAGTTATTCCATACCTATTTTTGTGATGTTGTGGTTCAGGATGATAATACCAACTACAGGTCTGATCCTTCTCGCAGCATCATTAGTGGTAGTACTG
>JBKGYM010000074.1:0-5547 GCA_046546115.1 Candidatus Woesearchaeota archaeon | reverse complement strand
TTTCTTATAGTAGCACCTTCATCCAGGAATATTGTAAGAAATATCTTTGATGGACTGTTTTCGGTAAGCCATCTTGCGAGGTTTTCTGAAGCCTTCTCCTTGAGTGTCTCATTAATGCCTGAATATTTAACTACTAACTTTTCTTTTGACGAGGTTCTTTTCGGATCTTCTCTGGATAAGTATATCTTACCTCCATCATCAGAAATATTGATTGAAAAATATTGTGGTTTCCAGAGAACTTTACTGATCCTGAATCCTTTTGGGAGTGAAAATATCTCTTCAAATAATTGGATACTCTCTTTTCCACATATGATCTCTCGATTCAGAAACCATTCTTTCGGGAAATATCCCTTATTATCCTTTGTGAAAAAATCATCTGCACCTTCATCCATCATGAGAACGTTTCTGCGCGTTGTATAAAAAATTTCTGTTTGATTTTATTAGTAGATATCCATGTGAGATTAAGTTGAATTCTATACGTTTCTCAGAATCTATTACGCATATAGAGTCTTAATTCATTCTCGTGTGATTTGCTTGACCTGTCAAAAGCATATCTGTAACTCATGCCAAAAGAATCAACCGATATATCAGCATCTATCGCATAGGATATTGATGGACTGAGCTCTTGAGATGGTGAAGTGAGTTTACCTTGTAAATCGAATGAGATATCTCCGAAATCCATCTGTGTGCTGGCTCTCATCTTATGGGTTGAGGTCCCTAGAGAATATTCTAATTCAAAGTAATCAGATTCATGAAACGGTATATCAACCTTTCCTTCCGTCAGGATTGTCTCTAACCCCGAAACAAAAAAGGAGTCCGTTGTGGTCTCACTTGTCTTATCGTCTTCAGGGGTATCATCAAGCAACCTATCATTTATCACGTAATCTTCCTCCTGTTGATCTTCAGAGGACTCTCTTGAAGCATCATTCTCTGTGGATGATCCCTCATTGAGGTACATGTCTGGGTCTATGGGGGAAGCATATACGCCTTGCATAAGAAAAAGCGAAGTAGTCATCCCGAACAGGACACTCATCCCTCTTCTCTTCCACTTTCCTTTCATGATTGGAACGATCCCTCTTTGATTTAACAATGTTTCGGAATTCTTGGTTCTGTTCAGGATGGTCATGCCGCTAAAGATTGGAAACTTTTATAAATCAGATGCAATTCATCCGGAATTGACCTGTGACTGATGACGACCGGGAAATGGTCTGAGAGAGGTTTTGTTCTCTCGTCGTTATGCTCAGGATGTGCATGTGCTGCTAAGTGTGTGTACAAGGTATATGTGGATAATATAGAGTTTTTATGTTAGCGAGGGATTGATATGGTTGATCAGGAAAAGATATTCGAAGCGATTGAGCTTGCAAAAGCTTCAGGAAAGATAAAGAAAGGTACCAATGAAGTGACAAAGGCTATTGAGCGAGGTTCTGCGAAACTTGTTGTTGTGGCGGATGACGCTAATCCTAAGGAGATCACTATGCATCTACCTCTCCTTGCGAAAGAGAAGGAAGCTTTATGCTTCAATGTTAGTTCAAAGGAGGAACTAGGTGCAGCAGCCGGTCTTTCTGTGTCCACAGTAGCGATTGCTATTACGCAAGAAGGCCAGGCAAAGGATGTGCTTAAAGAGCTTGAGTCAGAGAAAGAGGAGTAGATGTTGATGAATCAAATGATTTATTAACAAGTGGGAACTCCACAAGATATTGATGGTGATCACATGGCAGATAGAAAAGACAACAAAAAGAATGTCGCACAAGAGACAGGCGGAGTCAATTTTTCCAATGCAGATTCTGCCCGCGTAGAGGAAATCCTAGGCAGGACAGGTACAAGGGGCGATGTGACTCAAGTGAGATGCAAGATACTCACTGGCAGGGACTCGAACAAGATCATAAGGCGTAATGTCAGAGGACCTGTGAGGATTGGAGATACTTTGATGCTCCGTGAGACAGAAGTTGAGGCACGTGGTCTCAGTCAAGGAAGACGATAAGATGATTTCATCAAGATATTATGATTGATGGATTGAAGATAAAAGGGTGTTAAAATGAAATGTTCATTCAGCGGTGAAGATATTCCTTTAGGGACCGGGAAGATGTTTGTCAAGAAGGATGGGACCATACTTTGGTTCTCCTCTTCGAAAAGCCAGAAGAATATGTTGAAGTTGGGAAGAAAACCTAACAAGACAAGATGGACTGAGGAGAGCAAAGAGACAAAGAAAGCCACCATGGCGGCATTGAAGCACGAAGAGGAAGCAGAACATGATCCCGTGAAGGAGTCTCCTTCAAAAGCTAAGAAATCTGCACAACCTAAAAAGAAAGCGAAGAGATAGGCGAATCTTTTAGTTGTCTATGTTTTGCTTGTCTGATCATGTTGTGTGGGTGTGATGCAATGATTGTTGGATTATACAATAATCAAATTATATTATTGTCAATATATATATGAAGATAAAGGTGTTTTGATGACAGAGAAGACATTGGTACTAATAAAACCGGATGGTGTCCAGAGGGCATTAGTAGGTGAAGTTCTACAAAGATTTGAGAAGGTTGGCCTGAAGATTGTAGCGATGAAGATGGTCAAGGTTGACAAGGATTTCGCAAAGAAACATTATGCAGAGCATGTCGGAAAATCATTCTATGCAGGTCTTGAACAGATGATAACTATGGGGCCGCTTGTGGCCATGGTTATTGAAGGTGTTGAGGCAATTGCGCTTGTGAGGAAGATGGTCGGGGCAACTGAACCGAAATCTGCAGCTCCTGGTACAATAAGAGGGGATTTCTCGCATGTAAGTTATGGTTATGCGGATGAGAAAGGTATTGGCATAAAGAATATCGTTCATGCTTCTGCAGATGATAAAGATGCTGAGAAGGAAGTTTCTTTATGGTTCTCAGAGGATGAGATTCATGCTTACAGTAATGTACATGATGTCCACACGATGGAATAAGATGATTGAGTCTATATTATGACGTTTGAATATTAAAGGTGAATTTGATGGGAGAAAAGATGACCGATAAGGTAATCAGGATCGCGAAGAATCCTGAATATATCAGAAATATAGCAATTTGCGCGCATATCGATCACGGTAAGACAACGCTATCTGATAATCTCCTAGCAGGCGCAGGGATGATGTCAGATGAACTGTCAGGCAAGGCCAGACAGCTTGATTTTCATGATGACGAACAGTCCAGAGGGATCACTATTGATTCTGCGGCTGTCTCCATGGTCCATGACCTGCCATCTGAAGGTGGAGAATTTCTTATCAATCTTATAGACACCCCAGGGCATGTGGATTTTGGAGGGGATGTTACCCGAGCGATGCGGGCTGTTGACGGTGCTGTTGTACTTGTGGACGCTGTTGAGGGCATGATGCCTCAGACAGAGACTGTGCTCAAGCAATCCTTGAGAGAGCTTGTTAAACCTGTACTATTCATCAATAAGGTCGATAGGCTCATCAAAGAACTTAAGTTGACGCCAGAGGCAATGCAACAGAAATTTGTTGAGATAATCAATAACGTGAATGATTTCATTGCTGGAGCTGCTCCTAAAGAATATAGGGAGAAATGGAAAGTGAATGTCCAGGATGGTAGCGTCTGCTTCGGTTCTGGCTTCCATAATTGGGCTTTATCCATCCCATACATGGAGAAGAACAAGATAACTTTCAAGCACATAATCGATGCCTATGAATCAGGTGACCATACAGGCCTCAGGAAGTCTTGCCCTCTTGCAAGAGTCTTGCTGAATGCTATCATCAGGCACCATCCAAACCCTAAACAGGCACAAGAATACAGGATCCCTAAGCTGTGGTCGCAAGGTGACCTTGATTCTCCCGATGGAAAATCCTTGATGACAGGAGATGCTAGTGGTCCTCTGTTTTTTGTGGCTACCAAGGTTGTCATTGATCCTAATGCCGGTGAAGTCACTGCAGGAAGGCTTTTCTCTGGTTCAGCGAAAAGAGGCCAGGATGTCTACCTGAATAATGCAAAAGTGACTGCCAGGATACAGCAAGTGTCAATATATAACGGGGCAAAGAGAGAACTTGTGGATGGCATCCCAGCAGGTAATATCGTTGGTCTGGTCGGGCTCAAAGGAGCATATCCAGGAGAGACCGTGACGGATGAACCCAAGACTCCTTTTGAGAAGATCTCGCACATCTTTGATCCTGTTGTGACAAAGGCGGTTGAGGCGACAAAGCCTGCAGATCTTCCTAAACTGGTCGAAGTATTGAGACAGGTCTCAAAAGAGGATCCGACAATAACAATAAACATAGATGAGGAGACAGGAGAGCATCTCATGTCAGGGATGGGAGAGCTTCATCTCGAGGTCATCGAGAACAGGATAACTTCAGAGAAAGGTGTGGATGTGAAATCAAGCCCACCTATAGTTGTGTACAGGGAAACAGTGACCAAGCCAAGTCCTGGTGAAGCGGAAGGAAAATCTCCAAACAAGCATAATAAGCTGTACTTCAAGGTTGAACCTCTTCCTGAGGAATTGACAAAAGCGATCATGAACAAAGAGATACCTGAGATGAGAGTCAAGAAGAAAGATAATCATCTTTGGGAGAAGCTTCAGGAATGTGGCATGGACAGCAATGAAGTCAAGAAAGTGCGTGATATCTATAATGGATGTCTTCTTGTTGATGGCACTCGAGGTATTGTACATATAGGAGAGATCCAAGAGATGGTCAATGATATGTTTGAGGATGTGATGGCGAAAGGTCCGCTAGCAAGCGAACCTTCATTCAACATCAAGGTGACTTTGACTGATTGTAAGCTTCATGAAGATGCGATCCACAGAGGTCCTGCACAGCTTTATCCTGCTGTAAGAGAAGGTATCAGAGAAGCTATCATGAGCGCTAAGCCCATGCTTTTCGAGCCAGTCCAGGAACTTCTGTTTGAGGCACCAGAGACATATATGGGAGAGATCTCCAAACTCATATCTAACAAGAGGGGACAACTCCTGGATATGAAGCAAGAAGGAGAGCACATTGCTGTGAAAGCTAAACTCCCTGTCGGAGAGATGTTTGGATTGACTTCAGAGCTGAGATCTGCTAGTGGTGGAAGGGGAACATTCTTCCTCATCAACCAGACATTTGAGAAGCTCCCGGATGAGCTCCAGGGTAAGATCAGAGAGCAGATAAGAAGCAGGAAAGGGCTTTCAGAGAATCAGTGATGTGTGGAATGCATGCCTCTGTAGAAAGTTTAATAAAATAAACGAGGCTATCATACACCTGATGCATCGATGGCATCCGAAAACCTTTTAAATAAGATGCAGTTTGTTCGAGGTGGCCGAGATGCACACGTTTATCTTAGACGTGGTAAGCTGACAAAGAGCTATGAAGCCGAATGGTGGATGGCATTTATTTATTATAATCGCAAAGGAGGTTGTTTATATGGCAGACAAGGAACATTTGAATCTTGTGTTTGTTGGACATGTTGATCATGGAAAGTCAACAACAGTTGGTAGATTGCTTTTCGATTCAGGCAACATCAATGAACAGAAGATGAGGAAACTAAAAGAGAATGCTGAACAGTTAGGTAAAGGCGGATTTGAGTACGCACT
>JBKGYM010000073.1:0-5548 GCA_046546115.1 Candidatus Woesearchaeota archaeon | reverse complement strand
TCTTGCTGCTGTTCGGTATCTTGTATAACATCCGATCATCGAAGTCTATGAGATTGCTGCTATCAGGATAGTGCTTGGCGAATTTTTCTCCTTCCCTGACTGTCACTGTCGCATACTCATATCTGGCTTCGAAAGTACTGTTGTCTATCTTATGTGATGAGATATACTGATTGAGCCCAATCCTATTCTCTATAAGGCGGTCAGGATACTTTTCTGACGTTCTTCTGGAAAAGCTTATTATCACTCCTGATGTATTCTTGTTCTCATGAAAGAAGATATCTTCAATCTCCACATATACTTTATCAAACAGGTTTATCATCTCGTCTTCTCTATATCTCTCTGATTTCCTGTTGTTCTGTGAGAATTTCACTTCTCTGCCAGATATGACTTCTGTGAGCTGTAGTTTTGCTGCTACAGAGTCCTTCTCGTAGATGTCGACAATTTCGCCTACACCGAGCACTTTTGTGACAAGATTCTCGTCACCTATATCATCTGCATGGATTGTGTGGATGAATCTTTCACCTGTCTCTCTCCTTGGAATCTGGTCAAGAGCTAGATCTGGGTCGCCTGGCGTCCTATCGTATATGCTCGTATTTTTGCTCTCTGCAATCTCTAATGAGGTTGTGCAGCCGGTCATGAACAGGACGGCCAGAAGAACAGGGATCATCTGGAGCATCAGATACGTCACTTCAGGATTGCTCCTAACATTGGCTTCCATGCTGCGTGGGTTTGAACCGTCTTTTTTATTTGTTTGCCCGCATATAGCCCAAAATCCGCGCCGTTTATCGCTTCAGGAATGATTGATGATTCATCCCCGAGTGGTCATAAAAATTTATAAAACAACTTCTTTTAATCTGGACCTGAATTAAGGCGTGTCCGTGTGGGTGAGGTTCTCTCATGGCAGGTCTGATGTCTATGTGTGGATACCATGGCTATTAAAGGATTTCAAGAACAGTGAGGTTGTTAGAATATGGAAAAGGAAAAACAATTCATTCTTTGGTTTGATCAATTGACTATTGACGATGTGGGTCTTGTTGGTGGCAAGAATGCTTCTCTTGGGGAGATGTACCGAGAGCTTACGCACAAAGGAGTTAAGATACCCAATGGTTTTGCGGTCACTGCCCACGCTTATTATTATTTGCTCGAGCAGAACGGCGCCAAAGAGAAAGTACGTGAGATCCTTGAAGACCTTGACACCAGCAGTATGAAGAACCTGGCTGAGAGAGGTAGGAAAGTGCGTGAACTCATAGAGCACATCGAGTTCCCTCAGGACCTTGCTGATGCTATAAAAGAGGCCTATCATAACCTTTGCAAGCAGTATGGTGCTGATACTGATGTAGCGGTCAGGTCCAGCGCTACTGCAGAGGATCTTCCTGATGCGAGTTTTGCTGGCCAGCAGGAAACCTATCTGAATATCAAAGGTGAGAAATCAATCATCCAGGCATGCAAGAAGTGTTTTGCGTCGCTTTTCACGAATCGCGCAATTTCTTACAGGGAAGACAAGAAATTTGATCATTTCTCGATCGGATTATCTATAGCTGTCCAGAAGATGGTAAGATCGGATAAGGCCGCTTCAGGTGTCATGTTCTCTATAGATACTGAATCAGGATTCAAGGATGCTGTCTTTGTCACCAGTGCTTATGGTCTTGGTGAGACTGTGGTGCAGGGTTCTGTGAATCCTGATGAGTTCTATGTCTTCAAACCGACATTACGGCAGGGTAAGAAGCCCCTCATCTCTAAACAGAAAGGCGAGAAGGCTATAAAGATGATCTATAATGAGGGTGGCACAAAGCCTACTAAGATAGTCAATGTCGATAAGAACGACCAGCACAAGTTCGCAATCACTCAAGATGAGGTCCTTAAGCTTGCTGAATGGGCATGTATAATAGAAGACCATTATTCCGGAAAAGCAGGTTATTTCAAGCCTATGGACATGGAGTGGGCAAAAGATGGTGAGCTTGGTGAGATGTTCATTGTCCAGGCAAGGCCTGAGACTGTACAGTCACTGAAGAATGTCAACGTAGTCAAGGAATACGAGCTCCAGGAGAGCCCAAAGAAGACATTGACAGAAGGCAATTCTGTAGGTGAGAAGATAGGCACTGGAAAGGCCAAAGTGATCAAGGAAGTGCATAACATCAATGATTTCAAGAAAGGAGAAGTCCTGATTACCGACATGACCGATCCTGATTGGGAGCCGATAATGAAGATCGCTTCTGCCATTGTGACGAACAGGGGAGGACGTACCTGTCATGCAGCCATCATATCAAGAGAATTAGGTATTCCCTGTGTTGTCGGAACGAATACCGCGACAGAAGATATCAAGTCAGGCACACCTGTGACTGTGGATTGTACGAGAGGCAACAAAGGCTTCGTGTATGAGGATGAGCTCAAGTATAAGGTTAATGAGACTGATATAGCCAATATGCAGCGTCCGAAGACCAAGATCATGATGAATATCGGTTCGCCGGATAATGCCTTTGCGCAGAGTTTCCTGCCTAACGATGGTGTCGGGCTGGCACGTGAGGAGTTCATAATAAACTCTTACATACAGGTGCATCCATTAGCATTGATACATTTTGATGAGTTGAAGGACCAATCCGTTAAGGCGAAGATCAAGGAACTGACTGATGGTTATGCATCAAGGACGGAGTTCTATGTGGATCGGCTTGCGGAAGGTGTAGGGAAGATTGCGGCAGCATTCTATCCTAAGGATGTGATTGTGAGGCTTTCTGATTTCAAGTCTAATGAATATGCGAATCTGATCGGCGGAGACCAGTTTGAGCCTGATGAGGATAATCCCATGATAGGTTTCAGAGGCGCATCAAGATATTATTCAGATAAGTTCAGGCCTGCTTTCGAGCTTGAGTGCCAGGCATTGAAGCGTGTCCGTGAAGACTTTGGGCTTGATAATGTCAAGATAATGGTCCCTTTCTGCAGGACAGTAGAAGAAGGAGAGAAAGTCCTGAAGGTCATGGCAAAGAATGGGCTTAAGCGTGGTGAGAACCATCTTGAAGTGTATGTCATGTGTGAGATACCTTCCAATGTGCTTCTAGCGGACCAGTTCTGCGATATCTTTGATGGGTTCTCCATAGGTTCCAATGATCTCACTCAGCTGATCCTTGGTGTTGACAGGGACTCGGAGTTAGTGAGCCACATCTATAATGAACGCAACGATGCTGTTAAGCATATGATATCAGAAGTCATAAAGAAAGCAAAAGCAAGGAGAAAGAAGGTCGGCATATGTGGGCAGGCTCCGTCGGACTTCCCTGATTTCGCACAGTTCCTTGTCGAAGAGGGTATCGATAGCATCTCGTTGAATCCTGACACTGTGATGAAGACGACGTTGAAGATATTATCCAAGGAAAAGCAGCTGAGCAAGAAATAAGGCCGGGTTCTCCCGGGAGAAAGAGGTGGGAAGGCTCTTGCCTTCTTTTTGATTTTTGTTAATGGTTTTACAGGTGATGAGATTATGGTGAATATTGCAATCAATGGTTTCGGAAGGATAGGACGTATGGTATTCAGGGCTGGCTGGAAAGTTCCAGGCGTGAATTTTGTCGCGCTCAATGATCTCACAGATACGGCAACGCTTGCTAATCTGCTGAAATATGATTCTGTACATGGCAGATTCCCTGGCTCCGTCAAGGCACAGAAAGATTCGTTGGCCATAGGTGGAAAGAAGGTCAAGGTATTTGCAGAGAAGGATCCTGCATCGCTTCCTTGGAAGAAAGAGAAGATTGATGTTGTTGTGGAATCTACAGGGTTGTTCACGACATCGGAAGCATGCCAGAAACATATTGATGCAGGGGCCAAGAAAGTCCTTCTCTCAGCACCTCCAAAGGATGATATGCCTTTGTTCGTGAAGGGTGTGAATGATAAGGAGTACAGGAAAGGGAAGCATCACATACTGTCTAATGCATCCTGCACAACGAACTGTCTTGCGCCTATCGTGAAGATCCTGGATGACGAATTCGGGATTTCTAAAGGATACATGAATACTATCCATTCCTACACTGGTGACCAGAAGCTTGTCGATGCTCCGCATAAGGATCTCAGGCGAAGCAGAAGCGCTGCTATGAATATAATCCCCACCTCCACAGGTGCAGCAAAGGCCGTGACAAAAGTGATGCCCCATCTGAAAGGTAAACTCGATGGTATCGCTATGCGTGTCCCGACCGTTGACGGTTCTGTCACGGACTTTACATTCTCTACTAAAAAAGGGACCACCGTCGAAGCGATAAACAAAGCTGTGAAGAAAGCATCTTCAGGTAGGATGAAGGGAATTGTGGAATATACGGAAGATCCTATTGTGAGCAGGGACATTGTCGGCAATGCACATTCCAGTATCTTTGATGCAAGGCTTACTATGTCATTGGATAATAGGTTCTTCAAGATAGTCTCCTGGTATGACAATGAGTGGGGCTATAGTAACCGGATGATAGAGCTATTGAAGAAGATGATGAGATGATTGTTCCGGTTTCCTGAACCTTTTGCTTGATATGATATAATTATTGGACAATAAATTTCTTTTTAAGTATGCCTATCTTCCTGTTCGCTGATCATCATCATGATTATAGGTCTGACTGGCACTCTGGCATCGGGTAAAAGGACTATCGCAGGTCTCTTGAAAGAGAAAGGTTTCTTCTATCTATCTCTGTCTGAAGAGTTAAGGTCTATCATGAGAGAGGAAGGAGTCTCGTTGACTCGTGAGAATCTTCAGACATGGGATGACCTTCTGCGTGAAAAAAGTGGTCCTGAGTATCTTGCAAGGCGTGTTCTTGAGAGGGCGAAGACACTTGATTGCAGGAACATTGTCATTGATGGGATCCGGAATGCTGCGGAGGCGGAATTGCTGAAGCAGACAAAGAATTTCTTTCTTGTTGCTGTTGATGCGCCAAAGGATGTCAGGTTCAGACGTATGAAAGAGAGGCAAAGAGAGCAGGGCCATATCACTTGGGATGATTTTCTGCGTATTGATGCTGAAGACAGAGGTGATGGAGAGAATTCTGCAGGCCGAGGTGTGGGTGGATGTATTGCATTGGCTGATTCGAAGATAATCAATGAGGGTGATCCCAAAGATATTGAAGTGGAGATCGAGAAGCTATATTCCGATTTGAGCAAAAAGGTCAAGCCTCTGTCATGGGATGAGTATTTCATGACTTTTGCGAAGGTAGCGGCGCAGAAGAGCAAGGATCCGTCCACAAAGGTTGGTGCTTGTATTGTTGATGGTAAGAGGCGAGTGATAGGCTTGGGTTACAATGGATTTCCGAAGAGATGTGATGACGATGAGCTTCCGATGGCACGAGAGGGGCCTTTCCTTGAGACAAAATATGCTTATGTTGTTCATGCGGAACCGAATGCTATCCTGAACTCCACAAGGAATACCGATGGTTGTCGGATGTATGTGACATTATTTCCCTGTAACGAATGCGCTAAGCTCATAATACAGGCAGGCATAACAGAAGTGATATTTGCTGATGATAAATATGCGGGCACTGATGTTGTAGAGGCATCAAAGCGGCTATTCAGGGCTGCAGGTGTCAAGACAAGG